>DDBV01000027.1:33041-44130 GCA_002335145.1 Patescibacteria group bacterium UBA2023 | reverse complement strand
AAAGAAAAATCGCTCGGGAAAAGTAATGACTCTCCAGGATTGTTCCGGTTTTTGCCTTACCCGTATCGTAAATATTTAACTTAAAATTGCAAACAATTTTCCCAGGAAAATCGGAAATATTGACAAATCTCTCTTACCCGTACTATACCGAGGTACGCATCCATGACTTTCTTTGCCATGTTCACACTCTGAGATCCCAACGATTTCGAACGAAAATTTGAAGAAACTCGCGAACGACTCAAGGCCGAAGCAGCATTCTTTAGGCCATTCAAAGGGAAGCTCGCTCTCCTCACGAAATCTCCACAGTACTACGCAGAAGTGAACCGCTGGGTCGCCGAAAAATACGTACGAGCATTTCAGGAGTATCTCGCGGATCGTGCGAATCCGGAGAGCAATACACTCGACCAGCACGATGTCGTTGCGGCACTTACGGGATTTTTTCATACAGAGAGCCGTATTCTTTTCATGTGATTTTGATTGAGCGAAAAAGAGCGTTGAGAATTTCCTACGCTCGCGGCAATCGAAGCACTCTATGTCGATGCCTGTACACAATGAGAGGCACAAGGGTTTATTTTGTCGCAGGATAGCTTCCTTCCAGAGATACTCTGCGGCAAACACCTGCTCGCACGCCAATCCGAAGCACTCGCAAAAGCCGGAGACTCGGATCCCTCTCCACGATCTTCGTTCCGTCCTGGAGAATCGACAGGGCGATGAATGGACCTCTCGGCAGAGAAGGCCTCACGAACATTCCGACAGCGCATCGCCGATGCACTCGAAGTGGCAGCAAGGCTTATCCGACATTAAGTCGGTTTTTGATTCTCGCACAAAAGCCGTACAATCAGGGGCATAGCACTTTTGCGCGATGTATGCTCCTGATCGTTGCCCTCGGCAACCCAACTCCGCAATACCACCGTACCCGACATAACGCCGGATTCATGCTTGCGGATTTTTTGTGCGAATCATGGAGTCTCCCGGCATGGTCGGTCGGAGAGAAATGTGTCCAGAGCGAATGAGTCATCCAAGGCGAACGCGTAATCATTATGAAACCGCTCACATATATGAATCTCTCGGGAGAGAGTGCAGGAGCCGCAGTTCGATATCGCCGCCTCGATCCATCGTCTCAAGTTCTCGTGCTGACCGATGATGTAAGTATGGGGTTCGCAAAGCTCCGATTGCGGGAATCTGGGAGTGCGGGCGGACACAACGGCCTCAAGTCCCTCATTGCCCACTTCGGCACCGATGTCTTTGCCCGACTCAAGATCGGCATCGGTCATGATGCCCACATTCCGTTGGAGAATTGGGTCCTTATGCGATTCTCGAAGGACGAAGAAAAAGCCCTCGAGGAAGACGTGTTCCCGAGGGCTCTCGTGATGACGGAAGAATGGATTACCGCTCGGTCGCGCCCGTAGACGTGGTCTCCGCACCAGCCGCTCCACTCTCAAACGAGGAGAAGTCGGGCATCATGCTCGGAGCCTGAATGCTTCGGATCGTCACTTCGAACGTGAGATCCTTTCCGGCAAGCTCGTGCTGATTCGGGACGGCGATGGTTGCCTCTGAGTCGGTCAGCGCAGTGATTGTGAGGGTCATTCCATCGGTCGTGGCACCCGAGAGACCCACTGCGAGAGTCTTTCCGTAGAACGGACTGGAACGGTTTTCAATCGCGAGGAGATACCCGGATGCCGTCTCTTCTTTGACGGTAATTTCATTTCCCTGATATGATCCGGTCATGCCGACCTGGATCGGCTTCCCGTAGAACGGGCTCTCGGTGTTATCGATGGCAATGGTTACGTCCGTGTCACCTACGGTCACGACTTCCGCATTCATACCGGCAGCAATCTGGATCTGTCCACCTGGTACGAGTGCACCGCTACTATTTGCGAAGAATTCTTTGGGGAACGTCCGAACGATCCGATCGGCGAGATCTTCCTTGGGAACCTCCTGGGTAATGGTATCGGCGATTCGGTCACGCGAGACAGTTTCCTCGATCATTGCTTCCCCGTAAGCATCCTTGGCAGGAATGGTAAAGGTCTTGGTTTCTCCGAGCTCCATGCCAACAACGGCACGATCGAATCCGGCAATCATCTGCCCCTGTCCGACCGTGAAACGGAGTGGTTCATAGGCTCGCGCTGTCTGGTAGACGCCAGCCTGCTGAGCACGCTCCTGAATGCTCGTGTCGAAGACGGTTCCATCATCGAGCGTTCCTACATAGTCTACGGTGATCTCGTCTCCCGCATCGACCACGTTCTCGCTCGTCGATGATCCCGACAAGGTCGTGTGTCCGACAACATCCGCTGAGCGGCCGGAAAAGTAGATGCCTGCAGCGATGGCAGCGAGAAAAAGAAGGACGACGACAATTCCGATAATGACCGCCGTGTTCTCGGAAGAAGAGGAAATCGGAGCAGTCTGAACTGATTCCTGCTGGGTATTGGTATCCATGCGAAAAAGCGAGAAGATAATGAACGGCGGTATTATAGCCCGCTCGTATTGGGAAACAAATCTTTTTCTCGTGACAACAACCTATGCATCGGGCTCGATGAGCATTCCTCCGGATCGGATGACACCTTCAAGTATCATGGTGACGCCAGATTCGTCTCATCCGGGAATCCGACCAGTCTTGATTCGGCGGTCGAGATCGAGGAGGCTCGCATACACGAGCGTGAATCCTGGGAGATTCCGGCGAGCGGCGAGGGATTTTTTGATAACGAAGGGGTGAGTCTTGAGCGATGCAGCGAGTACGTCAGCGTCCATTCATTCCTGCGAGAGCCGACCGATCAGTACGGCGGTACGAAGATTGGAGACGAGAGAAGCAAGAAGTGCATACGGGCTCTCACGGACAAGCAGCCCGACGAGCGTATCGGCCGCAAGAGTATGATCGCCAGAAAGCAGTGCATCTACGAGAGGAAATATATTCTCAGCCGCTCGCGGCGGGGCATGTTGGCGTACGTCCTCCACAGTGATCATGCCATCTGCGCGATAGAGCGCGAGGAGCTCCAACAGGCGTGCCGCACCATCGAGATCATCGGCAAATCGATCAATGAGGAGCCTCGTTGCCGCGGGTTCGATCTCGAAATTCTCCTGCACGAACGAGAACACGTCCCGTTCGGTCGGAGCCTCGTAGGACTTCACCGTACAGGATTTCTCTAGGAATTTCGCGAGCTTCGATCGGCGGTCGAGCGAGGGAGCGTGAACGACGACAAACGTAGATTCGGGAATCCTCTCAGCGAAATCCAGAAGGATCGTCCCGGCAGACGATGATGCTTCGGTTTTCTGGTCATCCCCATCATGCTCGGTGCTCTCGGATTTTGCCATGCTCCACCCGGAGAGGACAACGAGCTTGGTAGAGGCAAATAGCCCCATTGCCGAGATCTCGGCACGCAGGGCATCGGCAGGAGCGGCGGATACATCGAGCCGGACGATCTGCTCGGCCCCGTATTTACGCTCGAATGCTGCAATCCATGCCGAGAGCGCACGTTCGCGCACCACGCGGTTCGGACCAGTGAAGAGAATGATGTTTTTCTTTCGGGTATCGGTCATGGCGGTATGATACCCGAAATCCCTGAAACGCCATATCGGAAGAGTCGCAAGACAACAAGATGGATCCCCAAAGCACTCCGGCGACTTCTTTTTTGTGAGCAGCTTCAGAAAACTCACGACCGCCGTGGTCCCTCCGATCGTGAGTGCCAAGCAATTGATATGATGTGTGCTCCGTTCGTACAGTCGGGATGGCCTATTTTCCCACCATGATGTACCGCACAAAATCGAGATCGCCCTTGAAATTCCTCGCCGGAAACCGGATCTTTGTGCCGGATACCACCACCGCACGACCATCGATGTCGTGTTCGAGGAATTCGCGGAGCCGCTCCACACTCGCATGATCCGGATGCCACTCTGCCACATATGATTCTGCCGCGCGGGCGAGACGAGATACGCCAATAGACCGCAACCAGATACGTAACTCGAGGACACGAAAGAGGTTCTCTACCGTATCTGGTAGCACATCATGCGATCGTCCGATATGCTCTCGTGCACCGGTGAGATCTTCTTCAGTCTCGAGGCTCTCGATATTTCGGAAGAACGCGAGCTTCTCCCGGTCGGAGGCGAAGAATTCATCCGGCACATAGGCGGGAATATTGAGATCGATAGAGGGAAGCGGTGGGGCGGCGGCAGTACCAGGTTCGGCCTTGAGTTCATTGATCTTCGCTTCGAGTAGCTCCAGATAGAGCGAGATTCCCACATCATGCGTCTTACCGGACTGACGCACACCCAGAATATCACCCGCCCCGCGAATCTCGAGATCACGCATAGCAATCTCGAACCCTGCTCCGAGGTGGCTATTGGCAACGAGCGTGGAAATGCGCTCCTTCGCATCGGGAGATATCCCGTCGCGCTGGTAGAGCAGGTAGCATCGCCCCTCCACATCGGCCCGACCGACTCGCCCACGAAGCTGATGCAACTGCGAGAGTCCGAATTTATCGGATCGGTAAATCATGACCGTATTGGCCGAGAGGAAATTTACCCCGTTTTCTATGACGGTCGTGGCGAGCAGGCAATCGTACTTGCGCTGCTTGAAGTCCATGATGCGATCTTCGAGTTCGGTCCCAGAGAGCTTGCCGTGCGCCTCGATCACCCGCAGATCGGGAGCGACCGCAGCGAGCTCCTCGCGAATGAACGGGATCGACTCGATTCGTGGTGTGACCACGAGCACCTGCCCTCCCCGCTCGATCTCGCCCGCGACCGCCTCAGCGAGGATGCTCGATCACTCTGGCGCGATGAGTGTGCGAATCGGCTTCTTGGCGCGTGGTGGCGTGGAGAGAATCGAGAAACTCGTCAGGCCTGCGAGGGCCATATTGAGGCTACGAGGAATGGGCGTGGCTGATAGCGATAGCACGTCGAGATTACCTTTGAGCGCGTGGATTTTTTCTTTGTCCATCACGCCAAACCGATGTTCTTCGTCGATGACGAGCAGTCACAAATTAGCGTAGGTAAGATCATCCGAGAGGAGTCGATGCGTCCCGATGACGAGATCAATCCGACCCGAGCGGATTCACTCGATCGTGCGCCGAGCCTCTGCTGGGGGCGTGAGACGCGTGAGGACCGCCACCCGCATACCGAATGCACCGAGGCGCTCGGCTGCGGTCTCGTAGTGGTCGTAGGCGAGTACGACAAGTGGTGAGAGGAATATCGACTGCTTGCCGGAGAGAAACGCGCGATACACTGCGTTCATAGCTACCTCCGTCTTGCCGAATCCAACATCGCCCGTAACGAGCCGATCCATAGGTGATTCCTTGGCCATATCAGCGAGCACCTCCGTGATGGCGCGAGCCTGATCGTCCGTATGCGGTGCTCGGAATGCACTGCGGAACTCAGACTCTTTCTCGAGAAATTCCGAGAATGCGAAGCCCTTTCGCAGGCTCCGTCGGGCATGATTTTCGAGAATTTCCTTCGCGACTTCTTCGGCGTCTTCCTCGGCGGATTTGAGCTTTTTCTTCCATCATTCGCCGGAGAGCGAGCTCACAGTCGGCTCGGATGCGCCCACATACTTCGTGAGTCTCGATGCTTCTTCGATCGGCACAGAGAGGCGGTCTCATCCGGCGTAGCCGATATGCAAATATTCCCGCTCCACGCCCCCGACAATCTTCACACTCTTGCCCTCGTACTGGCCGATTCCGTGATCGACATGCACCACGTAGTCTCCCGCTGCAATAGAGAGCAAAAGTCCCAGATCGCGCGCTCGGCGAGGTCGGAATGCTGGACGGAAGAATATTTCTCCTGCCACATCATCGGCAATGACGACTGTCTCACCGTACTCGAAGCTCTCGATCCCTGTAATTCGCACACCCGAGACCTCTGCGAGGCCCGAGAGACCGGAATACTCGAGGAACCGCTCCACACTCTTTTGCTGCCGCACGAGGCATACCACGGATGTGCCTCACCGTATCCGATCCGAGAATGTCGAAAGCGAGTCAATGGTGCACGACCCGATACCGAGTGGTATCACTGATTCACTCGCATACGCCACAGCGAACGCGTACCATCGATCAAAACACCCGCGCGCAGTCGGGAAGTCGGATGCGAACTCTGGATCGAAAAAGACACCGATCGAATCACCGAATCATGTCCGCCATGTATCGGCATCGAATGAATCCTGAAAGACAAGATCGGTCGTGTCAGTGGTAGTAGTAGCAGGAAACGAAATCGACTGCACCGCCTCGAAGGAATCGGGCACGATCGCATGTCGCAACTGGATATCATCTACCTCATCGCCAAAGTATGAAATGCTTACAATATCATCACTCTTGGGCGCGCGAATATGCAGTGTATCCCCATCGAGACGGTACGTCCCCTCGATCGTATCAGGATCATGCTTATACCCGAGGGAGAGGAGCTTCTCGATGACATCGGCTGGTCGGATATGATCTCCTCGTTTCATCGTGAGCGACATCGTGGACACAGTCCGACTCGACGGCATATGCGCGAGAAGCATGGAGTACGTGAGCGCGAACAGACCGCGATCGGCGATCATCGCCCCAACGAGTGCCTGTGCCGAGTCGACCATCCGTACCGCACGACCAGTATGAAGTTCGAACATTCGGGCGAATCTCACACGGTCCTCATCGGTGACGAAAAAACAGAGTATCCGCCGATGATCCACCTCGGATTCGATGGCATTCGCGAGTAGGAGCGCGCGTGAAAACCATCCGCCAGACTCTGTATGGATGGTATTAGCGGACGGGGTTGGGAGGATTCCAGCGATCTTACGGACGACGGATGCGGGGGATGAGATCGGTTCGGACGAGGTCGATGAGTTCATTCGGGTGGGTATATTCTCGGTAGAGAGCGTTCGGCATGCCGCGAACGAAGGGGGAAACCCGTTTGCCAACAGGTGCGACGAGGAGTATGGGAATACCTCTCTCGGAGGCGATACCAAGCTCGATACCCGAGCCGGTGGACGGATACGAAAGCTCGGCTATGACCGCGTCCGCACGGCGCACTCCGCCGCTATCGTGCGAAAAAATGGAACGACAGAGTTCTTCGGATTCGTTCTCGTCGGGACGTTTCGTAGCGTCGACCGACCACGAGTTGGTTTCGCAGATATCGCCGAGAGCCTGCTGGAATGCGAGCATATCCTGCACGAACTCCATGGGCGCGTGGGTGAGACTGCAGCTCACGAAGATGAATGGGTGTTGATTGAAAAATCGCTCGACCATATCGAGTACGGCTTCATCACCGGACACCATGCGCAATTCGTATGCTCACGCAAGGGAAAAACATTCCATGCCCCGCCCCTCGCACTGCACGAAATGCGTAGGCCAATCCGCAGGAAGTGGTGCCATGAATACGTTGCGCTCGATTGTGCGACCATCCGGAAGTACGCCAACAGACGATCCAATGAAAGAAAAGTGCTCAACGCCAAACGAAAGCTCTTCCCGAATCTCGCGAACAACCGCCTCTTCGGGAGATTCACCCACTTCGATTCCTCCGCCGAAAAACCCCCATTCTTCTCATGCTTTGCTTACGCCCCGATGATCCTGGAGGAGAATCCGTTTCTGTGAATCACAAAACACCATGAGCGAGACACGCCTGTCGATATGAGAATATTGTTGTACGGGCAGCATGAGCGAAGCGAATCAAATTCTCTGACACACCAACAAAACTACACCTTCATGATCTCCGCCTCTTTGTGCTTGGTCATCTCGTCGATCTGCTTTACCGCATCATCGACCTTCTTTTGGACCGTCGTCTCGTGCTGCTTGCGAATATCCTCGCTGATCTCCTTGTTCGTTTCGGCCGCCTTCACGGTCTTCAGGATGTCCTGCCGGACATTGCGAATACCAACCTTCGCCTCCTCGGCGAGCTTGCCCGCGACCTTCACGAGGTCGCGCCGGCGCTCCTCGGTGAGCTGCGGTACGCGGATGGTGATGGACTCCCCGTTGTCCTGGGGATTGAGCCCCAATCCCGATGCCGTGATACCTGCGGATATATCGCGCAGAAGTGCACGATCCCATGGAGATATGACGATCGTCTGAGCATCGAGCAAGCTCACGCTCGCCACGCTCTTGAGTGTCTGGACGGATCCATACGCATGTACGCGCACGTCCTCCACGAGCGCGGGATTGGCACGACCAACCTGGAGCTTTGCAAACTCATTATGGAGGTGATCGATGACCTTCTTGAGGTCGGAATCGAGAGAGGAGAGCATGGCGGAAAATGCGTGAGAAAATGTGTCAAAGAGTATATCGGATTTTTCGCAAGCGCAAAGAGTTTTGACAAAGCCATTCTGAATCCATACAATGCCCGCGTGCATCGTTTTATCCGTTCTTAATAATCCGCCATGAAACGCGCCATCATCTCGGCTTTCGCAGCGACTGTTTTCGCAGCGACCGCCATGACCGAGTCCGCATCCGCCAAGATTGGAGAGTACGAATCGATCTCGTGCGACCCGGCATACGTCTCGCAGTTCTCATGTGACCAGTGTTTCGATGGAGGTACCTGGGCCGTAGGGGAAACCAAAACTGACTACTTCGACACCTGGACGAACACCCTCTCGGGATCCCAAATCATCTACCAAAACAATCAGTCCCTTCCATCCGTTCATCCGCTCGATACCGGAACCCAGTTCGCATCGAACCCGGAGGACCCAAAGAAGTTCTGGAAGTTTGCGAGCGATATTGTCTGGACCGACTCTGTTACCAATGTCGGAGACAAAGAGTTCGAGCTCGCTACCGGAAAGCAAGTAACAATGTACGAGTCCGAGCTCGGAGCCGGATACACGCTCTCCTCCACGAATGTGAAGGATGGAGACCCCGTAGCAGTCCTCCTATTCCCGCTTTCCTACTCGACACTGCTCGACTCGGGAACCGAGAGCGACACCAAGACACATGAAGAGTGTGTTATCTACAAGGCCAAGATTACCAATCCGGCTGTTCCCACTCCGAAGCCTACCCCGGAAAAGGTCACGTCTCCGAAGACTGGTCCAGAATCGGTGGTCATGTTCATGCTCGCACTCATGGCTGGAGCTGCCATCCTGCTTGTCGCTTCCCGACGCAAGGCGTAACGGGAAACATTCATTCCCGATAAAAAATCCGCTTCGGCGGATTTTTTATCCCCGGACCCGGTCGTAGACCATCCGTCTGAGAGCCAGACACTGGTCGCTCCGCCGGGCAATCTCGTGGCTTCACCCACCCGGCACGAGCTGCTCCACGCGGCTCCAGGCACGCAGGACCACATCGCGCCCGTGATCGCGCCCCAGCCCCCAGAGCGGGATGTTATGACGGAAGTGCGACGTATCATCGACACTCGGACGGTCGAAGACGAGGTCCGACGACAGGACGACTGCCGGGAGTCCGACCGGTACGCCGGCATCATCGCCGAATCCCATCGGCACACACGGGAGACGGTTCCATTTCATGGTCGTGGTCGTCATGGAGCCGATCGGTGCTCCCGAGAGCTTCAGGTGGGACCGGTGAACCCGAGCATCGTTCGGGGCCCCATCCTCCGCAAGCCGTCCGACCATGCGGAGGATCTTCGCGACCGGCGAAATGAAGGACGTGCCGAGTGCTTTCATCGCGCCGTCTACCGCCTCGACCGCCATGGCTCCGGCGGTCTTCGAGACCGGACTGACGCTCACCTTTCACCGACCCCGTACGGTCAGACGCTGCCGCACGTCCGAGAGGTCGAGGCTCCGGAACGAGAGCCCGTCGAGCGCCACGAGGGTATTAATCCGCAAGCGAATGCCCGCCCCGACCGATTCGGGTCCGCGACCGTCATCGATGATCCCCATCCGGTGCACGATATCGATGAACGGTCCTCCAATGGGGACACCGTGAAGCTTTGGCACCTTCAGGGAGAGGCCAATCCCCGGCCGTCTCTCAGGAACATCGTCGGGAATATTCGCGAACAACATGGAGCAAGAACGGTTATGTATTCCTATATGGGCATAATACACAACCACCAATATTGTCAATACCATGAGTTCGAGCCGGATCGATGCCCGCACAGGGTCTGGTATCGGAGCTATCGGATACGAGGGTGAAGAAAATTATCGCCGGTCTTCATGGAATCCATTGACAATCGGGACGTTCCGCCTACCCTGATGCCGAAAAACGCCGACCCGCAGAAGACTCACGAAATACCACCCATGCGAAGAAACGGTGACCACCTCTCGGACGCTCTGCCAGACCGTACCGTCAAGCCCTTCCCGATACCGGAGATGCTCTCCCGATTTCCGGCGGTGGCACGTTTGTTCGAGAGCGAAGCGCGAAGAGCCGCCGAGTCCCTCCGGGCGGCCGGAATGTCCGAGCTCGGACGCATGATCCCGGCATGGACGGCCGACTGTTTTTTGCGGTGCGGCTCATACGAAGAAGCCGAGCGCGCCTATGATCGGGGGCGCAACCAGATGAATGCGATCGACCCGAACGACCCGCGAAGCAAGGCGAGCTTCGAACAAGCGGTATTCCAATTCGGGCTGTCGAGAAAGGCTTGCTGAGCGAACGCGGATATTTGGAACGCCTTCGTCTCGTGAATGCGGCACGAACTGCCGGGGGTCAACGAGCAAGTCCTCAAGACGATCATGGCCGAGCCATCGCTCGATATGATCCGTCTCTGTCGCGAGAGCCCGGAAATCTTCGCCGCCACCGAATTCGGACGCGCGGCCCTCGCGCTGCCGAACGGGTACGCCCAGGCCATGAAGCGGGTAACGTTCGAGGTAATGAGAATGATCGCGACGGGCTGGTTCGACGCGGATCGGATACGGGAAGCATCCCGATTCTTGTCCGCCGCCTAGTCCCGACCGAGACGTTCCTGGAGGAATCGCCGAAACTCTCCACCGAGATCCCCACGGTCGAGTGCGAAGTCGACCGTTGCCCGCAAGAATCAGAGCTTGTCGCCGGTATCATAGCGCGTTCACTCTATTCGCAGACCATGCACCGCAGACTCCTGTGTCATGAGTGCGAACGCCCCCGCGAGCCGCAGTTCTCCATCTTTTCCGCGCTCGGATCGGGCAATGGCATCGAACACATCGGGGGTCACGATATATTTCCCGATGACTCCGAGGCGCGATGATGTCTCGGATAGTTTTGGTTTTTCGAGA
>DDBV01000027.1:0-32673 GCA_002335145.1 Patescibacteria group bacterium UBA2023 | reverse complement strand
GATCCCGTAGCTCGATACTCGGTCATCTCCCACCTCCTCGAGCGCGATCACACTCGATCTCGTATGATCATACGCATCCATGAGCTGTCGTGCTGCCGGCACATCACCACGCACGAGATCATCACCGAAGAGCACGAGAAACGGCTCATCTCCCACGAATGGCTGCGCTCGTAGAATTGCATCACCATCTCCGAGTGGCACCGGCTGGCGGACATAGGCGATATTCGCGAGCTTGCCGATACGGTCCACAATCTCGAGCTCTCGGGTCTTACCCTTCTCCACGAGCGTATACGCGAGCTCGAACGAGTGGTCGAAGTGGTCCTCGATCGAGCGTTTGCCGCGCCCCGTGACGATGACGATATCGGTAATGCCGGACGCCACCGCCTCCTCCACCAGATACTGGATCACGGGCGTATCCACGATCGGCAGCATCTCCTTGGGTTGGGCCTTGGTCGCTGGGAGAAATCGCGTCCCGAATCCCGCGGCGGGGATGACGCACTTGGTGATAGGCATGGACAAAGATTACATAGAGATGACTCCAGTATAGATAGACCAACTCGTTCTTACAAGATGAAATTTTTGACAAAAGTTTTGGTTCATTACAATACAATTACATATTGTAATTCTCAAAATACCGTATGTCTCTTGCCGGAACGCCTCTCGGGGCAGACGTACTTACTTCTGTGCTTGGTTTGCCATATACAGGCCAACGAAACGATATAATCGCAATACCTTGGATCTCCATGAGAGTCGCTACGGCACTCTGAGGTCGTTTGCCTGACATACTCCCCCTCGCCCCAGCAATCATCGACCAACTCAGGCTTCTTGTGAGACTGATATAGACAAGGATTTCTCCACATCTCCCAATTTCGTGGGAGATGTTTATGAGAGTGATAGAATTATTCGCTCCATCACCTCTTTCATTTCCGCATCTTCCCGCTTGCTCGCACGAGCGAAGTCTATGTCGGCCATCGTGTTCGCGGGAATGAGGTGGATGTGCGTATGTGGCACATCGAATCCGGCAATGACCATACCGATCCGTGCAGAACCGGTCGCCTGCTTGATAGCGCGAGCAATCTTCTGCGCGGAGATGAAGAGATTCGCAGCGATGTGTGCGGGCACATCTTCGAAGCGGTCAATCTGCGCCTTTGGGATGACGAGCGTGTGACCGAGCGCGATGGGATTGATATCGAGAAATGCCAATACGAGATCGTCCTCGTAGATCTTGTAGCAAGGAATTTCTCCCTCGACAATGCGGGTAAAAATACTCTTTTCGGACATAGATGGGATTTTATGAGATGGATGATTGCGGTGATATACTCGGTCGCCCGTCTTATGAAGCGAGAGATTCCCGAGTGATTTTTTGGTGGGGTTTCCAGTATTGTAGATGAATCGCAGAATTTCTCAAATACTCGATTCCGATAGACCAATGGTAGAGTCGCATGCCTGCTCATAGAGATATCGGATCACTTCGCGCTGAAAGAAATCCGATCGCTCCTGAAACAGGAGAATAGAGAAATAGTCGCCATCGCCGAGAAATTCCTGAACAGCATCATCAATGAATTCCGATACATCCTGCGCGTAGCGAGACAGTCGCTCGAATGCTCGGGCATACGCCGGATTGATCGTCTGGAGCTTCGGCAGTACCTCGTGTCGCAAGAGATTGCGATGGATCGAGGTGTCCTGATTGCTCGCATCCTCTCGCCATGAGAGGCCATGCTGTCGAGCATAACTCTCGATCTCGGCACGCGATATGCCGAGGAGTGGACGGACGATATTCCCCTGACGCGGACGCATAGCACGGAGTCCGCGCAGTCCCGTGCCACGGGCTATGCGATAGAGCATGGTCTCTACTAGATCATCGAGATGGTGTGCTACGAGCACGGTAGATGCGCCATGCACGAGACGGACCGACTCGAGCCACTCATAGCGGAGCACTCGGGCCGACTCCTCTATAGAGCGACCGGATGTAGCGACATCCTCGAAGACTGGAAGCATGGTGGTCACGAATTCACACCCGAGCGATGATGTGAGGTCCTGCACGAACGACGCATCCCCATCGCTCTCGCTCCCCCGCAGTCCGTGATTCGCATGCGCGACAACAATATGATTCGCTGCGAAATAATGCACAGCTAAGTGAAGCAACACAACACTATCCACTCCTCCGGAACACGCAACAATGACTCGCTCATTTGTGTGGATACTCGCGCTCGCGAGACTATTCGCGAGATGCGCCCCGAGCTCGTTCATGCTTCTGGAAATCGATATACGAAAGGATCCTTGGAATCTCGTCATCCTCGTCGAGTCCATTCGCGAGAAGCGCGCGACGGAGCATGTCCGCTGGATTCTCTTCGGTACTGTTTTGCATCACGCTCGCTTCTTTCGCCTCCCGGACGAGCGATTCGAATTCTCCCTTCGCCATACCGAGTGCCGATGCGAGCGAACCGAGTATGGAAAGCGATGCGTTGGTCTTGAGCGAGAAAATCTGAGAGATATAGGCGGGGCTCGTACCGAGACGTCGAGCGAGTTCGGACTGTGTTGTCCCCTGGGGGCTAAGTCGCTCGTACAGACGGGAGACCAGATATTCGCGGACGAATGGGTTGTTGAGTGGTGATTCCGGCATAAAAGACATTTTTGACGAAGCAATGGTATACGGACGAGATTAAAAAGCAATGAGCGAATCGGAATGCCATCTTGACTGATGCGGATGGAAGACATAGAATGGCGATTCTATTCCTGAGCTTCACCCCATGCAAAAATTCTTCTCGATCATCGTCGCGCTCGTGGTAAGCATATCCAGCCTGACAGCCGGAACATACGTACAAGCATCCGGATGAGACAGCCAAACAATCATGAAAGAGCCTTCGTCAGCCCTCACTGCCGAGATGCGTGCCGCAATAGAAGCGAAGCTCGACTCGATTCCCGCAGAGAAACGACAGGTGTTTTATACGGTGCTCGTTGGTCGGATCGATGCCGCGATCGCGAAGAGCCTTTCGAAAAAGCAACACAAGACTGCGGCGGCACTCCGCGAGATACGCGCCATGGTCATAGAACGTCTGAACGAGACGGAGTAGTTTCTCCGAACGATCATCGGGACGCTCTGATTACCGGATGAATGTTGGCGAATACGCTTCATGTCCGTCCGACATTTCGTGTCCGCAATTTGCTCAGAGAGGACAAATCGGTACAATGCACCGCGTACTATCCTCCGTATCCGCCATGGGACTCGAAGATTTTTCCCCCGACATCGAATCATCTGAATCCGGACCCGCAGCACCAGAAGCAATCCGGGAAGCTGACCCTGTAAAGGTCTCGAAGACTCTGCGAAATATTCGCCGAACACGGAGCGACGAGAAGCGAGCACAACGCTCGGACGATGTGCTCGCAAGAATTCTTCTCATGCTGCTTCGCGACCCGGGATACGCATTTCTCATGGATGCGGTCGTCCCTCTCGCATCCCGCGATGTCCCTTCGCACTTCATTGTGGGATGCGTCTCTCTCGTCTATGCTCCTGCTACGGAGCTCGTCCGCCGCGAATACTACCGTCCAGCGCGCGCACCGGAAGCGGAATTTCCCGCTTATGAGCCATCCGTCCAATCGACCGCATTCGATGAAGACTCTGTACCAGAAGCTATCCGCGAACGCATAAACCGCTGGATCGAAGACATGTCGGCCGTTATCACCTATGAGCCATCGAATATCGTAACGGAGAAGTTTCTCGAATTGCTTGCGGTTGGGGAGTACCGCGGAATCATTACACGGTTCGTCTCGGGCGTATTCGAGCATTTTCTCGCGACCCTCTCGATACAGATCTCCGAGCGTCGATCGGGGAATTACGCCGCATTCATCGTGGAAACCCTCGAAAAACGCCTACGATCAGTCTATGATCCGAAGTTCTTCGACCGGGACGATTCCTCGGACACCATGCCGCAATAGAGAATCCCCACCCCGATGGTGAGAAAATAGACTGCAAGAACAGGAATCAATCAACCGAAATCCACGGAAACGGATGCGAACGGTAGATCACCAAGACGTGACACAAAGAGCACGAAACGCAGGATAAGATCCTCCGCGAATCCGATGGGATAACCGAGAGTCGGCACCGCCATAGCGACCGGCACATTTATGGCGGCGAGAACCGTCGCGATCCCGACAGCCGGAGCGGCAAAGAGGTTCGCAAGTGGCGCGACGAGCGATATCTGACCGAACGAAAGTGCGATGACCGGGAGCGTCGCAACAAGGGCTGAAAAAGTCATAACGAGGGATTCCCGGATACCGAGTGTCCCCGGAACAAACCGAAACACCCGTAAGAAAAACGGACGCAACAGTATGAGTCCGCCGACCGCGAGAAATGACAACTGGAAACTCGGGTCGAACACGAGCGAATCCGGCGAGACCGCAAGCATAGCGACAGCGATAGCAAGAACGAACGGAAGTGGCCGAAACGACCGCCCCGCCGCGATAGCGAGATACGAACAGATTCCGGTAATACCAGCGCGTACCACGGGTGGATCCAGACCGACAAGCCCGACAAATCCGCAGATTCCCAAGCATACCACCGCCGTCCGGAATCCGACCGGCAAGAACGAAAACAACCACGAGAGAGCGAGTGCAAGAATCGCGACATTGAATCCACTCACCACGAGCAAGTGGGAGAGCCCCGACCGGACAAACCGATCGCGCAGCTCTTCGGACATACCGACCCGACTTCCTGTAAGAATGCCGAGAGCGATAGAAGCGGTATCTGGCGGATAGGTCGCGGTCACGGCCGATTCTACTTGCTCGCGAAGTGTCATGAATGCTCGTCCGAGCGAAGACGCGTGATTTCCGAGCATCTCCGGATCGAAGGCAGATAACGATCCATAGACCGAGCGTCCGAGCAGATAGCGGCGATACGAGGATTCATTCCATCCGGATGGAATCTTCCAACGACTCCGAAAAGCGACCCGGTCTCATACGGATACGCGGATGTTCGGCTGGAAAAATACGATCGCGCCAAGATCTTCTGGAAGCGCATTTCCATCGACTGAGACCACCCACGCGCGAACCCGCAGGGAACGATCGGTCCGACGCTCGATCTCCGCAATCTCGACCACGAAATCACGACTGATTGACCGCTCGACCGGAGCCTCCGGAAAAACCGAACCGCTCGCGAAGAATTCGTATGCCATAAGCGACCCGTAGGCTGGCACGGGAGCAAACATCAATGCGAGCCCGCCAAACAAGATTCCAAGAACAACTGACAGTATCCGGCCCGATTGGAACAATAGTATGACGACCGTGCCAACAATGGGTATAAGAGAGCAAGCAACCGAGAACACCGAAAGTCCGTACCGGAACACCGTCCCGGTAATGAGGACGGCAGCGAATGTAAGGAAGAAGGCGAGAAAACCTACCCGATGCGAGACGGATCGGGACGACGGAACAGGCGGGAGAGTCATCGGACCGCAACAAGAATGAGTAGGAAGAATCCTATCTGAGCGAGGCTCGCGCCGACCAGTCCCTCGAAGAGATCCGGACGTCCGGAAAACTCTTCTCCCACAAGATACGCGGAAGAGAAAAGCAAAATCGCGAGGTACCCAATGATTCCATCGACTCGGACGACCGTCCGGACGATATAGAGAATGCAAAACAACGCGAAGGAAAACACCGCATAGAAGAGACCGAGCGGGAGGACCGGCGAAGTATACGGGTTATTTACCGTGTCGGCGGGATACGAGATCCCGAGCGCGGACTCGGTGGGAGCTCCAAGAATCTGCCCTCCAAGAAACGCTCCGATAAAACCAATGAACGCCGCGCCGAGAAATGCAAGCGATACTGCATCGATAAACTTGTTTCCCGGGAGTTTGCGAAACTTGGTGAAGACAAAGAGTACGAGCAAGAAGCCGAATATCCCGCCGATAAGCGAAAAATTATAATCGGACATGAAGAAAAACCGGAAGAATCCCTCCGAGAAGATGAACTGGAAATCGCGCCACTCGGAAATCACGTAGAAAAGCCGGGAGAAAACGAACGATGAGAGAAAAAACCAGAGCGCGTTTCCGAGGAAAAAATTGGTATTGATCCCGATCTTGAGCGACAAGCGGTAGAGCAAGAAGAAAAACGCCAAAAATGAGACCGACAGAGTAAGCCCGAAGGAATAGACCGTGATGCCGAAGAGTTCGAATTGCGGGTACATGCCGTCGATTATGGATAATTAGCGGGCGTACTCGACGATACGCCGTTCGCGGATGAGGTTGACCTTGATCTCTCCCGGGTAGCTGAGATTGCTCTCAATACTCTCGGCAATGTCTTGTGCCATTTTTTCTGCCTCGCGATCAGAGATGGTCTCGGCATCCACGAAAATCCGTACTTCGCGCCCAGCGGACAGCGCATAGGCCTTATTGACGCCCGAGAAGCTCGCGACAAGATTCTCCATCTCTTGGATTCGCTTTACGTATTGGTCAGCATTGATCCTGCGGGCTCCGGGGCGTATTGCGCTGATAG
This sequence comes from Patescibacteria group bacterium UBA2023, assembly GCA_002335145.1. Classification (GTDB taxonomy): domain Bacteria; phylum Patescibacteriota; class Gracilibacteria; order BD1-5; family UBA2023; genus UBA2023. The sequence goes on along the minus strand of DDBV01000027.1, from coordinate 26,187 downwards.
CATCAGCGATCTGGACAATCTTTGTCTCGATGCAGATCTGCGGCACGTCATCGTGGTGTCCCTCGATGATATTGACGAGCTTCTCATCGAGTCCGTATTTTCGAGCGATACGGCCGCCGATTTCGGGATGGGTTCCCTCGATATCATGATCCATGGCTTTCCCGAGATCATGGAGAAGCCCCCCTTTGAGTGCGAGAGCAGGATCGGCACCGATAAGTTTCGCGATCGCCTCGGCAATGTATGCGACCTCCTTGGAGTGTGTGAGAATATTCTGTCCGTAGCTCGTGCGGAATCGGAATTTTCCGATGAGCGGCACGATCTCTACAGGAATCCCTGTAATCCCCATTTCCGTAAGCGTCTTCTCGCCGAGTTCAGCGATGAGTTTCTCGGCTTCGCGTTGATTCTTCTCGGCAATCTCCTCGATCCTCGCTGGCTGGATACGCTTGTCGGCGATAAGATCCTCCAAGGTCTTCTTGGCAATGTAGCGGCGGAACAGGTCGAAGCTCGAGAGAAAGACCGTATCGGGCGTATCATCAATAATGAGTGAAACGCCCGTAGACCGCTCGAACGCGGTAATATTGCGCCCTTCTTTCCCAATGAGTTTCCCCTTGAGGTCATCGGATTCGAGGGTGATCATGGTCTGAGTCATCTCGCCCGTAACTTCGCTCGAGTATTGCTGGATCGCTCCAATGAGAATCTCTCGAGCAATCTCCTTTTGTTTGGTCTTGTATTCGATCCGCTTCTTCTCGAGCAATCCTGAGAAATCCCGCTCATAGCGGGTCTCAGCCTGACGAAAAAGCTCGTTACGAGCTTCTTCCTGAGAGAGTCGTGCTACCTCGGCGAGTTTGCCTTCGAGTTCGGCTTTCTTTTCATCGAGCAATTTGCGCTCGTCGGCCACAGCCTGTTCCTTACGGTAGAGATCCTCGAGCTTTTTGTCGAGATCGCCAATCTTCTTCTCGATTCGTTCATCTTTCTCTACGAGCTTGCGCTCGAGATTCTCAGTCTCGCGCCGCTTGGCGACAATATCCGAACGATCTTCATCGAGCTTCGCCCGCTCCGTTCGCAGACGATCTTCGAGTTCATTCTTTCGCTCCTGGTAGCGGCGTTCGTCAGCATCGCGGAGAGCAGCGAGCTCCCGATCACGGGATTCGGCATTCGCCTTTGCGCGACGCAAAAACAGGGTATAGGCAGCAAGCGCGGAGATTCCCGCGCCCGCCGCGAGTCCGAGCAGGATTTCGATCATGAGAGTCTTTTGGTGGTAGTAGTCGTGCGTGCCCGTACGGGCGGTTGATTGCGTTTCGGCCGCGAGCGGCATAGAATTGGAGAAAACTCCTCCAAGCGTCAATTGTACGGAAACCGTGTCGAAGTCAATTCAGAGAGGGTTTGCGCCCTTCGGATTCTGTCGTATAATGACGTTCTGTCCGATTCGAAAATTTTTCTTGTCGTCCATGTCCCGTCTCGTCTGTACCGCTTGCCGCTACGTCTTAGATACCCGGGTATTTTCGGACGAAGAATCCGCGCTCGAGATTACCGATGCGGAATGACTGCTCGTCTGCCCGAATTGCGGGGAAACCGACTCATTCGTTGCGGTGGATGGAGAAGCACAATCCGCCCTCGATTCCGATGATCCAGAAGAAGTGGAGATCCAGCACACACCCTACTTCCGACGTGAGGATGAGCGGATCATTGTGCAGATTTGAACGGACGATCATCCGCATCCGGACGATGATGCTCACCATATCGAATCCATAGGCGTCTACGCCATGGACGGCGAGCCGATCGAGGTGCGCGAACGGTACCAGTTCGATCCCGAAACGGAAATCATCTTCGATGGAATCGATCCGGAAGAAACAGTCGAGATCCGACTTGCATGCAACATTCACGGTACCTGGAAAGGACGACGTGAGGATTAAACGACCGCCCTCCCTCGCTCCAGGGCCATGGTCCGAAGAATCCTGAAGCGCAAATCGAGAGCCCGGGCGTGATCCGGATCATCAGCAAGCACCCGATCGAAGGCATCCACGGCACGTTCATCATCTCGATCATAGGCACAGGCGACACCATAGTCGTACCATTCCCGAACACCCGCCCCATCACCCGCAATGACACTGGAATAGAGTGTCTTTGCCTGGGAAAATCGCCCATCCGAGAGTAGAAGCGCAGCAAGCTCCCGACTGGACCGTAAATCCTGTGGACAGGAACCGATCGCCTGAGACAGGTGTATGCGAGCGATATCCCGGGCTCCGGCGAGTCGGGCAATTCGGCCTGACATGCCGAGGAGCATCGCGCTTCATGGCATGAGACGAAGAGCAGCATCAATGAGGGCGAACGCGTCCTGGTATTGTTTTTTTCGAGCGTACTGCGAGGCGATATTCGCGAGTAATTGGGCGATAATCCCGGACGAGGCCGGTACCGGACGGAATATCCGAAGGGGCGGAGGAAGAGCGGGGATCGAGAGAGACTCGTATCACCCTGATCAAATCGGCGTTCGGTGTGGTAGGATTGGCACTGGAGCAATGAAATTGGTCGGATCGAGGTAATGACGTTCTTGCTCCAAACGAACCACAATGGCCGAATGATCGAACATGTCGCATGCCTGGTGCGGTATTCCGATATGTCCAAGAAACGAATGGAGCAGGAGCGACTTTCCCACGCATCAGGCACGCTTTTCCGAGAGCATGAATGGAATATCGGAATTCTCCTCACAGTCCGTCCATGGGTAGGCGGCGATTTCGAGGACGAGCGACCGGATAAGTCGATCGTGATCGGCTGGACCATCATGCGAAAAACCCGCGAACGAGCGGGAAAAGAGATCCGCGATACGAAATGGGTGAATGGAGAACTCATGACGTCCGCATCGGAAAAATGTTCCCGCAGAAATCCCGGATACGGGATCGGACTTCGTGAGCCTATCGTATTCATTCCTCGTTGTCCGTATGGCACCGGATGCGAGAATACGGCGAGCATGCACAAGAAACGTCTCGAAGAACGCCTCAAGACATGCCTGAGCAATCCGCTCGTCCAGAAGGCGTATCGTTATCTCGTGCGACTCGGTCATCTCGATCTGACGGTATCCGATGTCGGACTGTGTTGGCAATACGGAAGGAGCGGCGATAGCCGGAGTAACCCGATCGAGCATCCGTCGGTAGCGTCCGAATGCTCTTTTGAGATCGCGAGTCGGCCGGAGCTGGATACGTCTTGCGATCTCTCCCATCGCCTCTTGTAGGAGAGGAACGAGCTGGCTGAGCGAACGAGCATAGTGACTCGAGAAATACTCCCCTCGCATCAGGCGCGTAAGAATCATCGGTACCTCGCCGAGCCGGAGGTCATTCGGAAGAAGTATCCCCTGAACATTCTTCCGAGGGTTCGCCACCAATCGGCGAAATGCCTCACGCGAAACACACGAAACGGAATGCATCATTCCCATGGATTCGCACCATGCCCGGAGAAGATGTGCATCCGAACGGCAAGGAAAAACCAGTGTTTCTCGACGATATATCGCCTCGGTTATCGAACGTTCCATATGCGCACCATGGAAATACCGCCCAACAGTACATCATATGATCGGGAGATTCACAAGGCTATTTTTCATCATCGATGCGAAAACTTGGGCGGTATTTGCTGAGGGCAACTCAGTCGTGCCAGAGTTCTTTGATACAGACAGGAGAGCGGAGTTGCGGTGAAACAGGTCTCTATTCCATCTGTTTCTCGGGACCTCGGAAACCCGGAACACCGACTCTCACGAGATTCTGCGGGTACGAGGAGTCATATCCCTCCCGAGAACGAAACAATAAACCCTCCCGGTAGGAGGGTTTATTTTGTTAGATCGGACGGGATTTAGATGGTTGTCGCGGCGGTTTCGATCCGCACGAGCGCGTCTTCCTGAAGACGCTTCGCGGCAAAATCGATTTTCACGCCGATAGTCGCCTTCTGATTGAGTGGATCTTCCCCGCTTCCGAGCGGTTTGTATACCGCTTCGAGCGATCCCCACTGCGTGACGCCGTAGGCTCCGCGCCCGACTACGAGTGTGGGGTAAACGGTCACGGTGGACGAGAACGAGGCGACATTCGCACTCTCTACGACACGGACACCGTGAATAGCCCCCACTTCTCCGGCAAAAAGACGGTCAGGGGTCGCATACTTCGCGAATTCGATGTATTCGCCATTCGTCTCGGCACGCAGATCTCCGGCTACGAGCGGGTGCATGACCGCGACGTAGTATCCATCGAAATCCGGCGCGTTCGCGGCGCGGAGTTTGATCTGGGCCCTGCGCAGGTCCGAGGAGCTCACCGTATCGGTTGCATCCACGGTTGCTCGCGATGTGGCGTTTCCGCCGTAAATCACATTGGTACCGGCCATGACTTCGGTCTGAATCACCTGATCGACGATTCGTCCGAGATTATTAGCAAGTTCGGTACCAGCATTCTCGAGAATACGGGTCGGTGCAGCCACGAGGAGTCGATCCGAGAGCTCAACGAAGAGTCCGTACTGTACGGGCGTTGCCGTAATTACGGAGTAACTAAACGATGTGCTCGAGGGGGTCGTTCCCTCCGTAAGAGTCGCTTCAGTCGGGGTTGCTGTGAGCTTGGAGGGTTTTGCCCATGCAACGGTCCCGAATCCGTCATCGACCATTGGCTTTTCACCGAGGTCATAGAATCGGAGATTCGGCTCGAAGTTCTCGAGGACGTTCTTGTACAGGTAGGTCTGGAGGTAATTACTTCAGACATTCGAGCGGGTGACGATTGCCATTGGGAGAAAAAAGGAGGTTAAAGCGAGATCTTCCCTCCCGCAATCAATGCATCGATATGGCGTCCGTACTCCGCTGCCGACATACTCGAGACATCTGGCTCGGCGCGGAGGCGATTCGGTGCGTAGGCCGAAGTATCGAGGGTACGCGAGCGTTTCTGTGCGAGGAGTCGTTGGTCCACGAGCTTCTCGGGAGCATGTCGCGCGGTATGGAAGACATACGCGTCATTCCAAGACATGGCTGGAAATGTCTCGCGAAGGGACTCGAGATCGGATTCGATCTCGGCGGCATCCGGACGATCGGAGAAAAACGAATGTCGTTCGGTCTCGCGTGCTCGTTCCGATTCATACGCACGGATTCGCTCATCCACGAGTCGCTCTGTCTCGGTATCGCGAGACTGGAGTGCTTCTACGAGCCGATCTCGTTCTTTGGAGAGTTTGCCGATCTTAGCGAGATACCGACGACGCTCATCTCGGGACCGTGGGAAGGCCGGATCCGTGTCGGGATATGCCGATTCTCGGGTGGCACCATCCGTAGACTCGGATTCATTTTCGGAAATGATGCCAGTATCAGGCGTATCATGATTCTCATTCATGCGGGAGAGTGGTTTATTATGCGGGAGCCTTCCGCTCTGGGCGTCTCTAAAAACAGAAACGCGATAGACAGGGAATGAAAACCGGAAGATCGGCGGAATCCCGAGAATGTCTGTGGGAGAACGGTTTTTGCATCGGACAAAAAAGTATGGTAGCATGAACCGGACTTATATCAAAATACAAGGTCTATGGTACCGAAAAAACCTGGAGTGGAGCGGGCAGGCGGGAACGAAACGCTCCGCTCGGAGATCGGAAAACTGTTCGAGCGCGCGATGCGCCAAAACGGCGAGGGAGTCTCCCCGAGCGAGGCTCGCCTCATGCTCGGATACCTCACCGAACAAGGAAAAATCCGCGAAGACGCAAAACAAGCGGTCTCGAAGATCGCCGAGAGTTTCCCAGTCGCGATATACGAACAGTATGTAAACACGAAGCTCTCAGGACTCGGCATGAAGGCGACCAAAGTGGATGCGAGAATCCTCGATGAGGAGACCATTGCGGCACTCCGAGTAATCGCCGAATCGGACGGACAAACAACTGCCGCACCAGTCCCGGAGACCGCAGTCGCAGCAGGTCCCGCTACGAGTATGCCGGCAGCCCCCGCGCCACTCGTTGATACGGGGAACCTCGATCGCTTTCTCAGTACTCCCGATGCACCGAAGAACAATACGAAGTTTCTCGACTTCGCCGGAGGAATCGCCGGATCTCTCGACCAGAAGTCTGACCTCGTCCAGACAATCCTCAAGACGATTATCCCCGCCATCGGAAAGCGTGGAACCGCGGTAACGAAGGCGCAGACGGTCGTCCAAGACTTCTATGACCCCTCATACACTGGAAACAAGACCGATGGGATCTGGGGAACACAGTCACGCATTGCCTGCTATAACTACATCGTCTCCGAAGCGCGGAAGATCTCGGGCGGATCGAATGCTTCTTTGGGAGTACCGAGCAACGTATCGGCACCCACCAAGAGTGCTACCGAGACACCTGCGGCGGATAATGATCGATACGTGCCGATCTCGGAAGCATCAACCATGCAGATGCCTGACGTAAAAATCCGAGAGGGAAAAATTTTCTTCAATGACCTCGATAACGAATCGTTCGACGCGTTCGCGAGCGGCAAGAATCTCGCCGAGCTCAAGAACGTAAAACGCTCATTCTACCGCGGGACATTCTCGCAGACCGCCGAGCACCTAGAAAAAGAGTACGGCATCAAAGATGCGGGGCTCTTTATTACGAATCGTACGCAAATCCGCGCATTCGAGCTCGCACTCTCCACCCGTATCCGGGACATGGAATCCGGCATCCCCGGATACGCTGTCATGCTCGCAGACCTCGCCGATTTCAATGATGACAAGAATGCCTCCAGGGACGACAAAATATCAACCGGAACCGAAAATCTTCTCTTTGCGCGTTTCATTGGCATGGAGCCATCTCAGGTGCGGTCGATGCTCCTGTCGGCCGGGACGTCGGTAGAGGACTACCAGCGCGATGCGAAGGGATCGAAGGACCGATTCCGCATACACTACCAGATGGCCGGAAACGCTCAGATCGCGGACGGAGCAATCCGGACGAACCGGATCGCGGAATTCTCTCGCGCGGAGAATCAGACGCGAGAAGCGATCCTCCGACTCTACAGTGCCAATAAGTCGGATCTGGAGAAGATCGCTGCCGGAAACGCAAACATTCAAAAGATCATCCGCCACCTGCCGGACAACATCTCCCGTGAATCATTCATGCAGATGGTGTTCCTCGAATACGCGGGGATCATCCTCGGCGCAACCAACGGAGCCGCCGCGAAATTCGACATCAGCCGCCTCGGGCTCTTCTTCGATTCGCTCACGGTCGGAGTGACCGACCGAATGTTCGGTGTCGCGGTCTCGAAGAAGTTTGCCCTCACCGAATCGGGATCTGTCCGTGGTGAGGCGGGACTCATGAACTTCCTCCCATTCGGTTCCATCCAGGCAGACGCCTACAAGAGCGACCCAGAGGCGCGTGACTTTTTCTCCAAAAACAAGCTCGAGGGGCAAGTTCGCGTCACGCCATTTGCCATGCTCGGGCTGGTGTCCGCGGTCGGCGTAACGGTGATGTTCAATGAGAAAAATCCGGAGATCCTCGCTCAAACAGAGCGATTCGCGAATGTCATGACAACGATCGTAGAAGCTCTGAAAAACGGAAAAGAGCCAGATCTCTCGAAGCTCTCGGGACAAGATCAGTCGGAGTTCGCAATTCTCATAGATACCTTCAAGCGGCTCAATACTCAGATGGGAGGCAAGGCCTACGACCGCCTGCTCTCCGCGACCGTCATGGCATACAAAGTAAAACTGACCGAAGAAAATGCCGGTATGCGATTCGCCGGGGTCAACCTTGCCCTCGCATTCAAAGCGGGCATGATCGCGTCTCTCTTGAGCGCGAACCCTGTTATTGGAACCGTTGCGATGCTCCTGGGTATGGTGAATATCGAGCGGACGGGAACCCAGTATGAGTCCAACGAAAACACTCACACACAGGCGATCGAGTACGCGCTCACTCGCGCACCGCGCGAGATGCGTCTCTTCAACCGCGGATCCGTGGTCATGGAAGACGGCTCCAAGATCCCGGCAATTCTCCTGAATCGCAACGAGGTAACCGCCATCGATACGCCCTCCGACCAGAGTATCAAAATCTACAAGACCCCCGATGGATACGCCGTGACTGGGGCTGAGAAATCCGCGATGTCCATTGTCAATTTCGACAGCAATCGTGGACGTGCGAAGATTCTCACCTTCGGAGAGCCGAAATCGCGACACGGCACCCTCGCCTACGATCCGTACAATCCGACAGATTTGCCGAGTAAATGGCGCACAGAGATCTCCGGATCAGCCGATGCTGCATCCGAGGCCTCGGTCGTAGCGGCTGAAAATAGCATCCACGCAAGACTTCGCGAAGCACTTGGCGACACGAATGTTTCGAGCGTCCTCGCTGCACTCGACGGATTCAACGTCAAAGCCGATAGCTTCGATCTGCGATTCGCCAACCTCTTCTCTGCAGGAGCTCGCGGAGACCGCAAATCCTTCGATGCAGCATGGACGCGGTTCGTTTCGAACGTCCGGACCGATGCAAAGTGGGCAATGATTAAGCCAGTTCTTACGAATATTGAGGCTATCGCCACGAAGGGATACGACCACAAGCGCGTGATTCTCGAGGAAGTCTTCAACCGATTCATGATCACCCGTGCCGATGCCGGAAAGATCGGCGTTACCGCCGAAGAACATGCCAAGGCAGTGGAAACAGTCGCATCGCGTCTCGGTACGAATATAACGACCAAGCTCAACGCACACCTCACTGCCCGTCCGGACACCGCACTCGACTCTCTCCCGACTGGTATCCCCGAGGGTAAGCGACAGGATGCGCGGGAATACCTCCGCCTGAAGCTCCCGATCGCCGTCTTCGACTCCACAGCCGGTACAGCATCGAACAGGGACGATCGCCAAGCCGCTTTCTCCCGACGCATGGCCGAAGCCGGAATCCCCGCAAATGAATCGAAGCGGGTACAGGAAATCTTCAATCGTGATTACGCCGGCAAGGAGTCGTACACCGGGGAGATGCGCGAGATCATCACGGATGGATTTATTCTCCCGGTCTCGAGCCGTCTGAATCCTGTCTTCCGGGGTATGACCCCGATGATGGGAGCCGTCACGCTCGCGACCGTAGGAGGTCGGACCGTGGATATTCCCATGCAGCAGACAACAGAGATCCGGAAGGCTGTCGTCGCCGCCTTCCCCGAGAGTCTTATTACCGAGCTTGCAAAATCACTCAAGATGGACGCCAAGGAGGTCCGCAACACCCTTGAGCGTGCGGATAGCTCCCTTCTGACATTCGATGTTTCCTACACGAAGTGGGGAGCTTGCGGCAACGATGCCTGCCGTGTCCGCAACATCCGTATCGGTGGACAGCGCGTGGCGTTCTCTTTCTCGCAGGGGTCGGTCACAGTCATGAATACGCTCCGAAGTGTCGGATCTATGTACGGAATCGGTGCAGCTATCGATGCGAGTGGCACATTCCGCACGCCGAGCAACGACACACCACCTCCGACAACCACGAACGGAACAGGAACAACTGGACCGGAAAGCGGAACGGGAACGGGAACGATCGGAACAACCGAAACCGGGCCAACAAACTAGCACAAACAATCCCCCAAAAAACCCTCCAAATGGAGGGTTTTTTGGGGATGAATTCCCCTCCGATCAACAACGAAAAAGACCTTCCATTCACAGAGAGCACCAGTCAAGCCGTGCTTGCGAAGGAAGGTCCCATGACCGCTCGGTATCCTCTCTTGCCGAGTAGCGATCGTCTACCACACTTTGGAATTTTTACGGAGTATTTCCAGCTCCTACCGATGGATCCTTCTGGAGGATACGATCGATGATTGGTATTTTCGCGCTCCCGGAGAATGATCCGGAAGTTGATCGCGATTTTTATATTTTGCGGTTGGTGAGAGAGATCACCATGTCGTGCAGTAGACATATATATTAAACACTATAATTCTATTGCTGTCAAAAATTCGACATGGGTTTTCATAGGAAAATCGATCGGGGAAATCGCGGGTATTTTTCCCGATTTTCCTTGACTTCGGAGGGGTTTCGCATATTCTCTCCCCCACCTGCGGAGAGATGGCAGAGTGGTCGATCGCGCCGCTCTCGAAAAGCGGTATACCCGCAAGGGTATCGAGGGTTCGAATCCCTCTCTCTCCGCCATCGGTCAACGAACCCCGTCCGGACGGGGATTTTTTATACCCGAAAGGACAGTCACCAATACAATAAACTCTCGAGCAGGAGGGACCATCCGAAACAAACACTTCCCTCGGAACGATCGTAGAAGAAGGCGGCCCGTATCGTCCGTTCGACCGATTCGGCGCGTTCGAGTTCTCCTGTAGACCCGTATGCCGCGAGGGCAAGCATCGTTCCGGCACTGCTTACGCCGAAGAGTGTCGGTCCGGTAGAAATATTATTGATGAGCCGTTCTCACCCGGGTGTTTCGAGTACAACCGGCATACCAAGAAACTCGGACTCGAATGACGCGGAGAATCGTGCGAGCGATGATTCGACCATCGATGGATCGAGCATCGGCAAATACGCGAGAATCCAAGCTGAAGCTGGGGATCTCGATTGGTTGAGCTGCGGATAGAGACTGTAAGCCTCGGACAAAAAATTGCCGCTAACATCCCGGGATCATACCATCTCGCGAAGCCATTCATCTGTCAATTCTCGATATTCGAGATTTCATACCACCTCATCGGCAAGTGCAAGTCCGAGATATGCATCGACATTATCCACCCACCAAGCCCACCCAGGGTAGCTCTCCAGGGTGTGTTCGGCGGCTGATTCGAGAGCTTCCGCGAGGATCCGCGAATCATCGCGCAACTGTTTGTGAATCAACGGATCACGCGAATACTTGGCAAGCAGCGCGAGAATATGGAGGCGGTGTCATTGGTATATCGCGCCGCCGGGAACCCCGACCGATCCGACTGTGAGCATCCTTTCGCGGTGGACGGATTCGATCTCATCGTACGCTTCGCGAAGAATCCCGACCAATGCCTCCCTGTCCGTCTCAATCGGATGACGCTCATATCGGTTAACACGTCCGTACGCGTAAAATACCCGAGCAAACAAACGCGACCAAACAGCGTGGTCAACGACTCCAAAATCATCGGCATCGAGCCGGGCGGCAATCCGCTGCTCGATCCGGTCTGCATCCGATGTATCGAGCGGTTCATTATCAAGCTGGAAACGCACAAAAACGATGGAGACGAACGCGGCCATCCCACCGTACACGAGGAATGCGAGGCAGCAGACACCGATGAGCGTGATGCGAAGGGGTCGCCCCAGCGTTTCGAGAAAGCTCATAGGGTGGAGAAAAGCGCGAATAAGAAAAAGGCCCGAAGGCCTTGGACTACTTGTTGTTCTCTTTTTTCTCGAGTCCCACGAAGCACGAATCGGACATCCCGAATCCTTGGATCGCATTGAGGAACACGCGGGAAACATACATGGCCGTGAAGAGCGACACGACGATACCGATTCCGAGCATGAGCCCGAATCCCTTGATGAGACTGATTCCGAAGATGAAGAGAATGACCGCGCTCGAGAGTGATGTGAGGTGCGAATCCCAGATAGTTGCCCACGAACGATCGAATCCAATCGCGACAGCCTTGGATCGGGTATTACCAGTACGAAGCTCCTCCTTCACGCGCTCAAAAATAAGAATGTTCGCATCGATCGCAAGACCGATAGAGAGGATTACCCCTGCGATGGATGCGAGGGTGAGAACGACCCCGAAGAATTTGACAATTGCCATGAGAAGCAGCGCGTAGAACACGAGTGCGAGTCCGGCCATGAGTCCGGAGAGGCGATAGACCGCAAGCAGGAATACGATGATGACTGCGAGACCAATGAGCCCAGCAACGAGAACCACGCGCAGCGCATCAGCCCCGATCTTCGCATCGATCGTTCGTTCGCTTGTGAGGTAGATGGGAGCGGGGACGATTCCGGTCTTGATGTCGTTGGCGAGCTTCTTCGCACTCTCAACAGTAAAATTCCCCGAGATTTGCGCCGTTCCTCCCGTGATCGGCTCCTGGATGACCGGAGCGGTCAAGAGTTCTCCCCCTACGAATATCGCCATCTGTTTGCCAACGAGACGTGCTGAGAGCTCAGCGAAGATCTTGGTTCCCTCCTCGTTGAAGTAGAGATCGACCATGGGCTGGAGGAGCTGATTCGCGCTCGTTGAAACGTTCGCGAGGTAACGGTCGTTAAGGATTTTTCCATCGGCCGTTTTGGCCGGTTGCCAGTCCGATGGCTTCGCGCTCACAAAGAGTGCATCGTAGGCATAGACCCGCTTCGTCTCGATATGCGTACCGGTAGCTGTCGATCCGCTCTCGGCTTGATTCGCTACTTCTACGTCCTGGTTCTGGATGTCCGATATGGAAATCATGATCCACCCATCGTCACCCCCTCCGGGGAGCCAGTTCCCCGACTCATCACGCTCCATCACGATCCCACGCTTGGTCGGGACGATTCCGGAGAAATACGGAGCCGAGACCGCCTCGATCCCTGTGAAAGCAACCTCCTTCGGCAGTTCTTCGGCGGTACCCGTTCCGGAGAGAAATTCGAGATTTTCGTACTGGTCGCGGTATTTCTTGGCAGTCGCGGCGAATCCTGCGGTCCCCGCGGTCCGGAGATCAGCATCCGCTCGCTCAGCGAGCTGTGCGCGCTCGGCCTTGTCAGCATCGGTGATTTCGGTCTTCTTTTCGCGAAATTCCACCTGCACCACACGACCGATCGTCTCCTTGGCTCGCTCGATGTACGCCTGTCGCTCAGCATCGGCATCGTGCTCATCAGTTGCGGTCACGGACTCGGTAGGAATCTGGACAATGATGTGACTCTCTCCCGCGTAACTCGCACTCTGGATGGTCGGCTCGGCGGTTCCGAGTGAGTTTACGCGTTTCTCAATGATCGACTTGAGTCCCTCTACCACATCGTTCGTTGCGTAGTCGGCCCCCGATCGATCGAGCTCGTCGAAATCAACACGATAATCGAGCTCGACTCCCCCCTGCAGATCGAGTCCGAGTTTGTAGGGGGTATCGGAGATGTATGGAACGGAGATACCGTACTGTGTCCACGGGAAAACGTACCCGAAAAGCAGGATCGCAGCGAAGGCGATGGCAACGATCCGAAGGCGTGCATGAATCATACGAGCCGATGAAAAAATTTTCCCCATTATAGGAAGAAACCGTCAAAAGCAAGCCGTAAAATTCCCGGGGGACGACTGGCAAAATACGGGGAAACCGGAAGTAAAATTCTGCACACGAAGTGCAACACGAGACTTGCAAATAATAATCATGACGTATAATAATTTTTGGTTGTGAAGATTTTTCTAAATACGCTTCGTATGGGTATAGGCAATACTCTCCGCATGGGACTCTTGGCTCTCGTGGCACTGGGAGGGACAGGATGTGTTACCGTCGTACAGTGACACTCGTCCGATCTCCGCAGGGCTGTCTGCGAACGGGTCGTAGGGTATTTGCCGGATGGTCGTCCGGTCATCGAACCGTATTCCTGTCTGGTAAAAACCCCTCCGCCCGTCTACCGCCCCCGATATAGTCCGCCGCGACACCGTCACGGAAAGGACTTCGGCGATTGCGGATTCAATATGGATTGCTACAAGACTCCGAAAAGGCATCGCCACTAAACAAAACGACCGATCGTACGATCGGTCGTTTTTCGTTAAAGACATTTCTAGAATGGATTTCCGCCCGTAAGGGTTGTGGGGAGAACGCCGTTCCACTTTTCGATCTTCGCACGCTCGTTCTCCAGACGCTTGAGTTCGAGAGACTGCTCGGAGATTCCTTGGGCGTTCACGAGCTCGTTGTAGCGGGCGATTCCCTCCGCTTCGATAATCCGGACATCACGGGCGGACTCAGCATCCACCACGGCCCGTTCGGAGTCCTTGCGCTGACGTTCGAGGGTCGCTTCGGCGAGCTTGAGATCATTCTCAGCCTTGAGGAGCTCCTCTTGCGACTGCACATAGCTCTGCGGGAGACGAATATCGAGAATGTTGAGTTCCTGAATTTCGATGCCGACCGATGCGAGCGCATCATTTGCCTGGGTGATGACCGCGGCCTTTATATCCTCATGCCGGGAAGAGAGATCCTTGAATGAATACCCCCGAACCGTCCCCTTGAGACTCTCCAGGAGCTTCGGCATGACAATGTCGCTCGAGACGCCCTGAATATCCTTGGCTCCGAATTTCGTATAGAGATCGAGCATTTTTTCTTTGCGGATATGAAACCAGACTCGATAGTCGAGCGTAACCCCGAGGTCTTCGGTCGTATTGGCGGTTACTTCAGCGATCTCGAAGTCGAACGTGCTCGTCGGCGCAAGAAAGAAATCCGACACGATCGGCGAATAGAGATGGAACCGTGAGGAGACGATCTCGCGCTTCGGTAGATCTACTCCCACGTATCATTCCGGAATTCGCGCGAGCCGGAGGAGACGCGATGACCCGTCTACCACATGGCCTGCAAATGAGAGCGCGAGAAGACACAAAAAGACGAATACTGACAAAACGCGATGGCGACCCATAAACCGAAAGGAGGCACGCACCGTAAGAAAAATTCGATCAAGCGCGACCGTGAGCAGGCGGGCTGTACCGTCCGCAAGCGTCCGCATCTCCGAGAGAGTAGAATCAGTCCCACGCCGGACGAGCGAAATCAGAACATAAAACGCGAAGAACGAGCCCACGAGCACGATACCAGCAATCGCCACGGTAAGGACGAGATCCACAAGAGACAAGACGACATCGAAGAAATCATTGCCTCCAGAATAGTACGATGATGCGCCGCGCAAGCTCGAATCCAGGTCAAAAGAAGAAGAGGAAGAAGAGATTTCCTGTGCGACACGCGAATCGAACTTCGCGTAGTTTTGCATCTCAGTGTTCATAAATACCAGTAATAATATACCAAAAGGGAGTATACCGAGGACTGCCAGAGAACCAAATCCGTCAATCCTTCCTCGCGGAACAATAAAGAATCCGGATCTTCCGATCCGGATATCTCCTTGGTCTGCTACTTGTTCTTCTTTCGCTCGTGTTCTTTGAGGAATTTCTTCCGGAGACGGATATTGAGCGGTGTGATCTCCACATACTCATCAGGCGCGATATAGTCGAGTGCGTCTTCGAGCGTCATCTTGCGGATCGGGGTGAGACGTACCGCCTCGTCCGTCCCGCTCGCGCGCATGTTTGTGAGCTGCTTCGCCTTCATGGGGTTCACCACGAGGTCCGCTCCCTTCAGGTGCTCTCCGATAATCATTCCCTCGTAGACTTCCGTTCCTGGTTCGATAAGAAGCGGTCCGCGATCCTCCAGATTCCAGAGAGCATAGGCCGTAGATGTACCGGTGAATCCGCTGATCATCGATCCCACCTCGCGTTTGGGAATTTCTCCGCGGTACTCATCGTAGTGCGAGAACGAGCTATACATGATTCCCTCGCCCTTGGTATCGATGGTGAAGACCGTGCGGAATCCGAGGAGTCCGCGGGTCGGGACCTCGAATTCGAGGGTCGTAGTCGTGGAGACCGTCATCATGTTTTTTACGATTCCACGACGCTTCCCAAGGTGCTCCATCACAACACCGCTCATTGTTTCAGGGACAATAATCGTGACCGACTCGATCGGCTCCATCTTCTTATGCCCGTCCATTTGGTAGATAACCTCGGGGGCACCAACCTGGAGTTCATATCCCTCGCGGCGCATATCCTCGATAAGGACCGAGAGGTGGAGCTCACCACGTCCCGACACCATGAATTTATTTTCTCCACAGTCGAAGTCGACCGCGAGCCCAACGTTCATCTCAAGTTCGCGTTCGAGACGCTCGCGGATATTGCGGCTTGTGACGAGCTTTCCTTCTTTTCCGGCGTAGGGAGAATCATTGACCGTGAATTCCATCCGAAGTGTGGGCGGGTCGATCGTGATGGCTGGAAGTGCCTCCACAGACGGGTCTCCGCATACGGTCTCTCCAACGAAAATGTCGGCGATTCCCGCAATCGTAATGATGTCTCCGGCAAAGGCTTCCGGTACCTCTACCTTCTTGAGGCCCATGGACGTGAGAACCTTGGTCACCTTGGCGGTACGGCGGACTCCATCGAGTCCCACCACCGTGACAGCCTGTCCCGTCTTCACAGATCCCTCATAGACACGTCCGATTCCCATGCGTCCGAGGAAATTATCGTAGGCAAGGCTCGTAATCTGCATACGAAGAGGCTTGGACACATCGGACGGTGCGGGCGGTACGTGCGAGAGGATAAGCTCGAAGAGTGGCTTGAGGTCAACTCTCGGATCATCGACATTTGTCATTGCGACACCATCGCGCCCGATGGCGTACATGATGGGAAAATCAAGCTGTTCATCGGTCGCACCGAGCTCCACGAAGAGATCGAAGACTTCGTTGATAACTTCATCGGGGCGGGCGGTCGGCTTGTCGATCTTGTTGATGACGACAACGGGTCGGAGCCCGAGCGCGAGAGACTTCCGGAGGACGAACTTTGTCTGAGGCATAGGCCCCTCGTACGCATCGACAATAAGAAGGACGCAGTCGACCATTCGCAGAACACGCTCCACCTCTGATCCAAAGTCGGCATGGCCGGGGGTATCAACGACGTTGATTTTGGTCTCGCCGTACATGACGGCGGTATTCTTCGCGTAGATGGTAATTCCACGCTCGCGCTCCTGAGCGTTGGAATCCATAACGCAGATGTCGACCTGTTCGTTCTCGCGGAAGGCTCCGCCCTGCTTGAGAAGCGCGTCCACGAGGGTGGTCTTCCCGTGGTCGACGTGGGCGATAATGGCAATATTACGGATGCTCTGCGACATGAGATGCGGGGTAATCAAAAAATTCGCGCGTATTATAGCGGGAATACGTTTTTCACCAAATTCAAGAGGAAAAGTGATATTCACCAACTATGACAGTGTCCGGACCGAATCAAGAGATCGAATGACTATCATCTGCACGAGCAAAGCAATAACCCAGAAGACAAATCCAGCGAGCAGAAATACTGCAGGATTCGTAGGAAACGATAGATACGCGGCAATGAGCATGCCGACGAAAACAAGACGACCTATGGCTATTAGGGTGCTTCTAAATACCTGCGGCTCCATATCGCCCGCCTCGGACGCTATGCCCAAAAGTTCGGCCATGCGCAATTCGTAGAGAGCGGTTGTCATTCCGGACAGATTTTTAGCAAATGGCATGACGGTCATTCCGGCGATATAGCACCATACGGCATATGTTGGTACAAGTATGGCACTTCCGATGAATATGAGTCCAAAAATCTCGAGTGCGAATCCCCACCGTGAATAAACAGCGCGACGTTCCGGAACCCGATGTCGGTGCGTCAATAGAATGAATACGATAGTCACAATCGTAATGGCCCCGAGTGCGAGTCCGAGTCCGACCGGACGACCGAAGACAATGATGCCAAGTACAGGAATCGAGAGCATAGAGACGGCCATGTCCATCCTGAGCACTGAGAAGAATAGCGCAACTACTGGCAGGCGAGGATGTCAGAGCATTCTCCGGAACACCTCCCCGCGCAGGATAGGAAGCGGGTCCGATTCACGAAATGATCGTACGACAAACAACAAAGACAGAAAGGAAAGTGTACCGAGCCAGACAACGGCAACCAATGAACGATCCGCGAACCCGACAAACTCGGCAACGAAAAAACCGAATGCTGCGAAGAACGGCATGACAATATCGAGCAGGAGCGATCCTGTCATACGTACCGTCGTATACGCATCGCGCTCGCGGTCTCGCGTATGTCGGAGCATGTTGTGAAAAAACCCGAGATAGAATAATCCGTGACAGAGTCAATAAGCGGTCCCGAATATGACAGCCTTGATCCACGGATCCGACACTGAAACAAAAGTAATGAACGCAAGAAACGAGAACAGAAAGGAAAACGAAAAAATGTGTCTCGACCCCATACCATACTTCGCGAAGATAAAAGCACCACCAGAGTACGAAAGAGCCACGCTCGCGATCGTAGCCGTTACGTATGCAAGAACCACGCCGATATCGCGAGTATCCATATAGAGCGCAATTCAAACGAACGTACCGATATATGTCTCAATCGCCTTATATGCCCACGAGACGTGACAGAGCCGTCGAGCTTCAAACGAGAGATCGGAATAAACACGAAAAACGGGCATTTGAAAAATTCTTACTAGAGAATACGGCGGGGAAATCAAGGGGATGTCTTATCCCAACTCCTCACGGATAAACTCCGCGAACCGCTCGGCGGAATCAAAATTATTATAGATCGAGGCGTAGCGGATGTACGCCACTTCATCGATGTCCCGGAGCTTCGAGAGGATATCCTTGCCGATACGCTTGGAGGTAATGCCTTTCTTGTTCTGCGCCCATTCGTTCTCAAGCTCGTTGATCGCCTGCTCGATCTTGGCGTGATCTACGGTACGCTTGTTGAAAGCCTTCATGAGACTCCTCTGGACCTTCGACCGATCATAGACATCTTTGCGTCCGTCGGACTTGGTCACCATGAAGCTAATAAACTCGACCCGCTCAAACGTGGTGAACCTCGCTCCACAGGCTTCGCATTCGCGCCTCCGGCGGATAGAGCGACCATCCTCCACGAGACGGGAGTCAATGACCTTGGTATCGAGGTTTCGGCACTTCACACAGCGCATGGAAGATGAGTGAGGAATTATCCGGATTATACCGATTTCGGCTCGAGCTTCAAATCACGACACGTATCGCTCATACCAGGCAGCTCATAGATCCGTATCGAGAGAGACTTCGTCATACAGTCAACATCGATCGGCTCCCATCCCTCCACTTCGAACGCGTGGGAAATAAGAACCGTGCCCGGTCGACACTCCGAGAGTTTATGGCGAAATTTCTCCCGCAAAGTGTCGGGATGCCCGAAACAAAACAATGTCCCGGCTTCGGAAATATCGCGGCGATAGAAATCTCCCCATTCGACCCGAGCGTTCGGTACGTCTGCAAACATGAGACGCACACGACTGTAAAGCCATACTGGGAAATAATACTCGATTCCCCGACATGGCATGTCCGGATAGGCCCGCGCTACCGCAAAGAGAACACGTCCGTCCCCGGAACCAATCTCAATAAACTCGCCGGCACGACGTCGCGCTCCGACAATCCGGACGATCCGATCGAGATCGCGAGCAGGCGTTGGCACCCATGGCGCGAGAGAAAATCCCGCGAGGACGTATGGACCAATAATGACGAGAGCGAGGAGAACGAGGAAAAATTCCATAGAATGATATTATTAGCATCTACGGTATCCGAAAAGATCGAAAAGTCGAGCCACGGTTTTGACAGGAAACAACTATACATGATACAATCACTCTCAAATTTCTCTATCTCTCTTGCCATGAAAACGTACCGATACCTTCTCCGCCCCGTCTACCGGAGAGCCGAGTCTGCAGGATCCTGGCAGCCGCCGGAAATCCCGCGAGCCGGGGAACCGATCGACCTGCACCGCATGATGGAGCGGGCTGCCGGACGCCCAATCCCACGGCTCATACCGCCGCTCCCAAGCCAGCCGATGACAACAATCCCCCACGCTCTCCCGCTCGAACTCACCCAGTCGCCGGATGCTCGACCCCGAACGGTGGGTGTTTCACAGCCGGAAATTATCCTGCGTGATCCCGACCAAGAGAACTGGGTAATCGATCCCGAGAGAGTGCTCGGTATTTCGGCCGATATGTCCGACAAGGAACTCCGGGCAATCTTCCGACTCTACCGGCAGACTCACTGGGGCAAGGACGCATCATCGTGGTCGATTCGGCTCGGACGGGCGGACCGCATCTCCGGACAAGGTACAGATGGAGATACGAGCATCGCGTATGTCTGGGCTACCGTGCATACGGACGGGCGGGTAAAACGCGTGGAAAACGGTAGCTACTACCGCGCTGATGCCAATCTGGATCCGAATGAGCGAGATGACAGGCGTTGACGCGAGTCGCCTATTACCGTATCGATCCACGAAACGAGTGGCTACCGAATGCCACTAAATGCCGTTGCACAGAAGAAACTCGGACGAAAATGAGTCGAGCAACACAACGAGAGAATGCGTCAGGCACGTCCCTTTCCAGACCAGGCCACCCTCGCGGATACGTTATTTGTAGCTCCGTCCGGAATCGGCGGACCAGGACTCGCCGAGCGAGCAAAGACACAGAGAGATACCGCCAAGCCCCTACCATCCGGCAAACAATCCGCACCTTCGAACCAGCCGAAAAGCCCAGAGCAGTCATCGGAGGCTCATTCCGGAAAGAGATTTGCAAGAACTGTGAGCGATGCGGTAAACGATGGGCAAATTACTCCAGAGGAGGCGAAGAACATCCTGGCACGATTCGAAATGGAATCCGGAAACGTCTCCGCCGCAGCTCGCAAACAGTGGTACGCTCTCGATCTATCAGTGCGGAAGAATCTGCAATCGATCTTGCAGGTAAATCAGGACGGTGGCATCGCTCGCCGTGGCGATGGTGAGACTATCGGCGCGATCCGGAAAATCGCAGAGTCGTAGGAATCGAGACCGAGCAAAATAGCCCCTATTGCAAAATACAATCGGGGGCGATATAATGACGCGCGGTTTCTTTCTTTGTCTGTGATCCTTCAAACACTATGTCGAGCCCCATCCTCTCTGCCGAGACATTCGAAAAAAGCGCGACTCCCGGCGTCTCCGCCACTATGACAGTGAATGGAACGATCGCGAAATCCGCGATCCTCACCGGCATTGTCATCGCCTCAGCGATCCTCGTCTGGAGCTACGCGACGGTCTTCTTGCCATTCGTCATCCCGGCGGTGGTTGCCGCCTTCGTTGTAGCAATGGTCATCATTTTCGTGCCTCGAACCGCCCCGTATCTCGCTTTCCTCTATGCCGTGCTTGAAGGACTCGCCATTGGCGTCATCTCCGCATACGCGGAGGCGGAGTATCCGGGGATTGCGATCCAGGCGGTATCGCTTACCTTCGCAACTCTGATCATGATGCTCTGGCTCTACCGTGCACAGGTCATTGTTGCGACCGAACGACTGAAGCGCGGTATCGTCATCGCGACCGGCGCGATCGCTATCATCTATCTCGTGAGTTTTATTTGAGGTCTATCGGGCTGGTATTCGGTCCCCTACATCCACGAGAGCGGAGCAATCGGGATCGGATTCAGTGTCTTCGTCGTAGGGATCGCCGCGTTCAATCTCATTCTCGATTTCGACCAGATCGAAGCGGGCGCAAGTGCTGGTGCACCGAAATACATGGAATGGTATGCGAGCTTCGGACTCCTCGTGACACTCATCTGGCTCTACCTTGAGATTCTTCGGCTCCTCTCAAAATTGCGAGACAAATAATTCCACACACAACCAAACAACAGAAACGGCTACAGTCTTGCCGCTATCTCAGGGGCGATACTGGCAGTGGGCACGAGAAATACTTGGCATAGTCCTTGCGAAGGCTCGGGAATACCGGACCTTGCAGAGAACGCGCCAGCGTATCAGTCGACATCGAGCATAATGGGGATGCATGGATCCCGTTCCGATACGAACGCGAGAAAGCAGTGATGAAACGCATTGGGACTCTCTGATACCTCCATACCAACAACCAAAGGCGACCGCGCTGTTTCGCATGCCTCCTGAAACGATTCGAATTCCAAAAACCCCCTGCGGAACAAATTCTCTCGGAGATCCAATACCGACATATTGCAGGATTCACCCAAGAGCATACGGGTAATGAATCCGGCACAATTCATTGCATGGCCGGACACCCTGCGAGACACCATAAGCCGGAGACAGTGGTCAATGGTTGCAAGATCCCGAGCCAAAGGGGAGCTATAGTATCCGTTATCGAGAATTTCGAGAAGCGTATTTGCCTGATCTCCGCACGAGTCGGTCGATGAACCCGATGGCTCAGACCAATCGGACCTGCGGCAGAATGTTGGCAAGATACGATCGCGAAGCAGTGCCGCCAACTCATCGGCAATGGCTGGGCTCAGTTCGCGTCCGGACGATACTCGCTCGATCCAATAAATCGCAAGCGCATTGACTTGGTCTTCTATTCGAAGTTGATCCAAAGCACACGCAGCAAAACTCTCGCACAGACGCAGAACTACGCCCCGACCATCGGACAGCTCTATCGCACGGCGAGTCCCCTGAACATGAAGACCGTGAGATGTCATGAAGGTTCGTGCGGACATGTGGAAAAATCCAAGACAATACGGTTTTGTAGTATGTTATATATTTTCATTCCAATGTTTGTCAACAAATTCTCCGAAAATAACCAATCTCCGGAGCCGGAGATGTTCAACAACTAATAAATCTTCTCCACCTCCACACCGGTATAGAAGTATTTGAGGATAGACTCGTAGTCCCACCCCTTCTCGACCGCGAAGTAGGTAGCCCCCGCACCGCTCATGCCGACTCCGTGACCGAGACGAGTCTTACCCTCGGATCCAGGATCCGGCACGCTCTGGAGATACGGCGTGTCCACGCATGCCGCATCACTTCCACCATTCGCTAGACACCACTCACGCTCGCTTCGGGTACGGCCATCGGACTGCGTAAAATACCACGTCTTGATCGGCTCGCCCTGGTACGTGACCACCTCTCCACGAGTCGCGTTCACATATTCGCGGATCTTCGGACTGCGGGACTCGAATCCGTATCCGAGATACTTCTGGAAAACATTTGGATCATCAGACCCATCGTAGGGTTCGCCGTTCTTGAACTTGCGGTGATCTGGATCGGTATAGTAGTTCGCATACGATCGGGCCGAAACGATGATCGCCTTGGCTTTCTCGACGGGCACGTCATTGGAAATTTCCGCAAGACCGTAGAGCATATCCTCCATCGAGAGTTCATTGATCACGAGGAGCTTTCCATTCTCCATTCGCAATTCTACCGTCCCGCGGAAAAGATTATCATTATAGGTGCCGGATGTATCCCATGCCGGCACTCGCGACCACGAGTCGATCCGTACGACGCTCGCGGAGAACCGGAGTCCCTCAGGAATCCGAACAAGTTTCTTGCCAACACGCATAACGAGCTGTCATTTGGAGACCGTAATGGAGTACGTCCGCCCCTTGGGGAGTTTACCGGATTTCTTGCCATACGATACAACGAGTGCCTCGTCCGGCATGTATGCCGAGAGGAGAATATCATCCTTTGGATAAGAGAGTTTGAGTCGGATGTCCGGACCAACATTCGTAGCGGCAAGTGGCTTTGTTGGGGTGGGAGTCTGGCTCGCGACAGGAGACGAGGAGGATGCAACCGCCACTTCGCGGATGTCGGGATTGCTCACGAGCGTGAACCCACTCGAGAAATCAATCTCGCTACGCATCTGTTCAACGTACTTATAGAGGTCTTTTCCTGGACAGGTAGTGTAGCCGATGTCGCGATGTCCCGTGAGCCGAGTGCTGGTATAGTCATGCATGAGGCAGTCCTGCCCGGAGAGACACTCCTTGTGCGTGCTCATGGAAGCGGAAAGATCGATGCCGTAATGTCCGGCGAGCGCGCGGACAATCGACTTGAGACCTGCGAGTTGACCGGCATTCACGTTGAATTCTTCAAAGTTCCCGATCATCGAAACACCAACGCTTGAGCGATTGTTCCACACCGCATGGGCCGCCACGGAGTAGTCACCGCCGGCACGCCCCTCGTAGATCTTGCCCCGCTGTCCGATAATGTAATTGTAGCCGATGTCTCCCCAGCCGCGCACGACCGCGTGGTAGTAGTAGGTCGAGCGTACGATCTCGGCATCCTCGCGATCCGATGTATTACTATCGGCCGTATGATGGACTGTGATCATTTTCACGTACTGTGTTTTCTGGATCGGCCAAACGAGTGGACGCCCTCACTCTGTCCGGTCGATGCTCGCGAGCGAGTAATCGGCGGAAAATTCCTTGGCAAGGTAGTCGTCGATAGCTTTCCGGCGTTCGCTCGCTTTCTTGTCCGCTGCGGTCGGCACGTATCCGGCATTACGTTCGGCGATGCGCTTCCAGACCTCGCTGTCCTCATAGCGGAGTTCTTCATCCGCGCCCCACTCAGTCCGCGAGACGATTCCGTTTCTTGAGAAGAAATCATCGGCACGGGCCGTAAGAATATCCGGACCGAAGCGGACATCGTATCGGAACGACCGGCTATCGAGCATAACGATATCGAACTCTGAGGGGAGGCCTTCCGCCGAGAGGTCTGCATGAAACTCTATCGAGAGACTCTCGGCAGTCTTTCCCCAATACGGCGCGAGAAAATATCGTCGCTCGGAGAGCATTCGTTCGTCTCCATCGGTATCGAGTGCTGCCTCGTAGTCTTGTCCGGCTCCATGGAAAACCGCGTGCAGCTCTTCTCCGGTCACTATATCGAACGTCTTTGGGACGGAGACGAAAAAACTATCGCGCGAATCAGGAATCTCGACCGAGACACGTGCTGAATATCCCCCATCCTCACTCCCGGACCATGACAGAGTACGAGTGGAATCAGTAGTATCGTAGGTGTAGGTACGCTCGATCGATGTGCTCGCGGCAAGTACGAAAAAAGCGATGGACATGACCGTCGCGAAGATGAGACGTTTGAAACCTGTTCGCATATTTTTGAAAAAACCAGAAACATTTGGTACAATCCTGGAGACACCCGACTTAGCCGCAAGTATACTCCATGTCGCTAAAACCTGAAATAAAAGATTTCATCCGCAAGATCCTCCTCTTGTCGCTGCTTCTGTCTTTTCTCATCAACCTCGCGGTCCTCTATGTCTCTTCTGTGACTGGAGCGGCCACCTACGCACAGACCAATGATGAGCTCTTCGCGCGAGCCGGAAGCAAAACACTCGGTACAACCGGTATCGCGCTCTCTATGAATATCGGCACCAACACCACGGAACGCGCCTCGACTCCCGTGACGCTCGCACCGAGTGCCTCAACGCTCGGACGACTCTTGGCCGATACGAGTGCCGGAAAAGAAAAGATGGTCGCTGCCAATATGGTCGCGATTCAGGCATACTACAACGTGCTCAAGACCGATATTCCCGCGCTCCTCGACCGATCGTACGACCGGGAGTCGATGCTCTCAAGTTTTATTGATCAACTCGAGACCCGCTATACCGACACCGTAACGACCCAAAATCTCATCGCGAGCCAAGCGAGCGAGCTCGCGGCGACCGTGTCGAGCTCGGATGCGAAAATCGAAGCACTCAAGACCCAGCTCTCCACGGCGTACGGCAATCTCGACTACGATCGGACCGAAGAAATTATCCAGGAATACCTCGCCGAGCGCGAACGCAATACCTACGCCCGGACGTACCTCGTATTTCTGTCGAAATTCGCCGCTACCTATACGACTCTCAACAACTACAACAAAGTTCTGCTCGATACTCTCATCAACAACAAAGAGGCCCTCGTAAAACGTGCGACGATCGTCTTCCCTGACTCCGGAACGAATCTCCTCCAGTCGCTCAAGCTCGTGGAATCCGAGGCCGACTACAAGGCGAATCGTTAAGCACCAAAAACTCGATGGAAACGCTCCGGAAAATCGGGGCGTTTTTTGCGGAATATGCAAAAATATGATGAAATGGATGAAATCCCTTTTTTCGCCCCATGCGAACCCCTTTTCTCCAATCATTCCTCCGCCCGACCGCACGTCTGCTCGTGGCCGCGCTCGTAGCAGGCGCGCTCTCACCGGCACTCGTGTCGCTCTCCGATGGCGGAGATGTTGGTTTGTCCCAGGAAGTTCGTGCCCAGGCAGCTCCCGCAGCAGCTCCCGCAGCAGCTCCTGGAGCCACTCCAACCCCTACACCCGCCACGCAGCAACCCCCTGCCGCAGTCGCGACAGACGTGGCGAATGATATTGTGAAGTTTGCATTCATGATGCTCAATCCGATCCTCATGCTTGCGAGTTGGCTCCTCTCGCCGGACTGGACATACGGAGACGTCTTCAATATGCGCCCGATCCTCCACAAGCTGTGGATATTGGTCTCGAATATCGTCTATATCGTCTTTGCCATCGCGCTCCTCGTGATCGCGGTGCTCAATATCTTCGGAAATCAGACCTACCAAATCAAGACCGCACTCCCGAAATTCGTCGGCGGCATCATCATGGTCCCGCTCTCGTGGTTTATTGTCAGTGCCACACTCTCGATTTCCAATATCCTCACGGCGAGCGTTTTGAATCTGCCCTATGACACGATCATGGGGAATTCGGAGCTCGGATCGAGCAAATTCGCCGAACAAATGGCGGAGATTAAGATCAAGAACGAGTGCGAACTCCTCTTCGACAAGACTGGTGGTGGAGCGACTGGTGG
>DDBV01000012.1 GCA_002335145.1 Patescibacteria group bacterium UBA2023 | reverse complement strand
GTGCTTCGAGAACACCCACTCGATCAATTTCCTCCCGAGCGTATCTAAAAAAATCTCCCTCAGGGGAGACTTTTTTAGATTGAGAGAAGTTTCTACCCCTCGATAATTCGCTCCAATCCGATACGATTCTTTTCTTTGTCCACCACCGCCACGCGTACGCGCACGGTATCGCCAGGGTTTACATATTTGGTAATATCCGTCACGCGCTCGGCGACTCCGAGCTTGGAAATGTGGATCATACCGCTCTTTCCGGAGCCGAGATCCACGATCGCGCCGGTTCCATCAATGATGCGAATGATCACTCCATCGAGTACGTCACCCACTTCCACGCCCCGGAGCATGGCGCGGATGTGGTCCATGGCGGCCTGTCCGGATTCCTGTGTACGACCCGTCACGGTGACGAGTCCCTCGTCTGTGATATGTACGTCCACGCCGTAGTCGCGCTCGATCTTCTGCACGGTCTCACCCCCTTTGCCGATGACCTCACGGATCTGCTCTACGAGGATCTGGTGCGAGAGGATGCTCGGCGCGTAGGGCGAGAGCGCTTCTCGCGGGGCCGAGAGCCCGCGCGTCATGTCGGCGCGGATGCCGTCGGTCGCGTCGGTCGCGCGTGCGAAAATCTCCGAGAGGACCGAGAGCGGCAATCCCTTGATCTTGCAGTCCATCTGGAGGGCCGTGATACCGCGCTGAGTCCGGGCGATCTTGAAGTCCATGTCCCCCAGGAAATCCTCCTGCGCCTGGATGTCGGTGAGGATCTCGTAGCGGCGGGTCTCTTCATCGAAGACCATGCCCATGGCCACGCCCGAGACGATGGCGCGGATGGGGACTCCCGCATCCATGAGCGACATGCTCGATCCGCATACGGATGCCATGGAGCTCGATCCGTTGCAGGTGGTGATTTCCGAGACCACGCGGATGAAGTAGGGGAACGACTCAAGCGATGGCAGGACCGGTTCGAGCGCCTTCTCCGCGAGGCGTCCGTGCCCGATCTCGCGCCGACCGACCCCCCGAAGCGGTTTTACTTCACCCACGGAATAGGGAGGGAAATTATAGTGGTGGATGTACCGCTTTGTCTCTTCTTCATACATGTCATCAATGAGCTGCGCGTCTCCGGGTCCGCCGAGCGTGGTGATGGTGAGTGCCTGCGTGATGCCGCGCTCGAAGAGGGCCGAACCGTGCGTGCGTGGCAGCAGACCGAATTCTCCCCGGACGTGGCGGTATTCGTGGGGTTGGCGACCATCTAGGCGTTCGCGTGTCGCGAGAATTTTCGCACGCATGACCTTCTTGACCCGAGAATAGACAGCATCGGCGATATCTTTCTTCGGAGTTTCCTCATCCTCGACACTATACCCGAGTCGGGTGACGACGTCATGCTCCAGTGCGTGGAGTGCCTCATGAAAGTCTGTCTTTCCGAGGCAGTAGAGTTTCTCGATGTCCGTATCCGTCATGCTCGCATAGACGCGATCTTCCAGTTCGTTGTTTGGTTGCTTCTTGGCGAGCGTGAGACTCGGGAGTGCGTGCGTCCGCTGGTAGGACGCCACAAAATCCCGCTGGGCAGCGCAGAGCTCGCGGATGATAGCGTGGGCATATTCGAAGGCTTTGAGCATCAGACCGTTGTCCACCTCCGATCCTTGTGATTCTACCATCGTGATGGCATCTTCGGTCCCGGCGACCGTGAGATCGAGGTGAGCGTTCTTGATCGCTTCGATCGAGGGGTCGAAGATGAAATTCCCTCCTTCGTCCGAGATGATTCGCACGCCCGCTACCGGCCCCTCGAACTCGTGGATACCCGCGAGCTGGAGCGCGAGGGAGGCTCCCGTGATCCCGAAGAACCCGAAGTCGCTCGTCCCCGAAGATGAGAGAATTGTGGAAATAATCTGCACATCGGCGATGACCCCCTTGGGGAACATGGGGCGAATGGGTCGGTCGATGAGGCGCGAGTTGAGAATGGCGGTATCCGATGGGCGTCACTCGCGCTTCATGAATCGGTTTCCACCGATTTTTCCGGAGGCGTAATACTTTTCCTGGAATTCGACTTGGAGCGGGAAGTACCCGATGTCGCCCCGACCCTCGGCCACGCCTACGGTGGTGAGCAGGTAGTCTCCATCCTCGTCCGATATAACCACGCTTCCATTGGCGAGGAGGGCGAGTTTTCCGCTCTCGAACGCAATCGTCTTGCCAGCGATCGTATAGGTTTTCTTGACGGATGCGAGAGTATGTCGATCGCGGTCGGAGAGGTGGGGGATCATTGAAAATTCTTGATAAAAAAATCGTCTCGGATTATACCCGGGATGATCGCGAAGCGAAAAAGAAAATCGCCCTCGGAGGGCGAAAAAAAGATCGCGAGGTTCTCAATGTCCGTGCGCTATTTCCGGGACGATATTCGAAGGTCCCGACTTGCAAAGCATCACACATGCTCTCTGTCACGACTTCCAAAAAAAGCCGGGTTTTGAAAACCTGCTCGTCAAGACCCAAGCTTTATACCCCCTCACACAATCCCTCCGTGAGCATCTTTTTTGCGCTCCCTCGCGAGA
Source organism: Patescibacteria group bacterium UBA2023 (assembly GCA_002335145.1). Taxonomy (GTDB): domain Bacteria; phylum Patescibacteriota; class Gracilibacteria; order BD1-5; family UBA2023; genus UBA2023. The sequence goes on along the minus strand of DDBV01000012.1, from coordinate 11,356 downwards.
TATGCTATCATGGCACCGTCTCCATACAAAAAACCAAAATTTCGTATGCTCTTCATTCCGGAAGCTCACGCCCAGATCCGCCGCACGTCCAACGTTCAGACATCCCAACAGCAACCGGAGCAGTCATCGGAAGATTCTGCCGGTATAGGATTCCTCGATAGTATCTCGGCATTTTTCGGGATTCTCTTCACGCTCATTCTCGTTGTTTTCGCGTTCGCCATTGTTCTCAAGATCGTGCGGTTCGTCTTCGAGGTGTTCCACTCCAAGGACTTCATCTACTTGAGGGTCTCACTGCCACGCGCGGACTCCAAACTCGACAAGGAACGCGAGACGAAAAAGGATTTCAAGGAGAAGATCGGAATCATGTCGGTCGTGTACAAAGGACTCCATAAGATCAGCGCGATCACGTTTTGGGAGACAGTCATGGATTGGCTCTTCGCGCATTCCAAATTCAGCATGGAGCTCGTCTACGATAAGGGACAGGTATCGTTCGCGGTGGTTACGTACTCATCCTACCGCTCGGTCATCGTCCAGCAAATCACGGCCAACTACCCCGATGCGGAGGTGCGCGAGCTTTCAAAGGATGAATTCTTCGATATCAAGCCTCGGGGATATACCCTGCGGGCCGCATCAGTCTCGAAGTCCTACGACAATATCTACCCCCTCAAAACATTCAAGTACTTCGAGGACGATCCACTCTCAACGTTTACCAACGCGTTTGGTGGGCTCAATCCTACGGATAAGGCGGTGATCCAGTTTGTGGTGAAGCCTGTCGGATCCGGATGGAACCGTAAGGCAAAGAATGCGGCTGGACTCGTGGCTAAAGGGCTCTACAAGAAGGGAACGAGTGCCACGGGAATCTGGGGATTCATCGGAACGGTTTTTGCTCCGATCTACTGGATCCTGCGGATCTTCGTGGAGAACGAAACTCCCGGGGATTCCACAAGTGCGCCGGGAGCATCGGCTGGAGACTCCTATAAGATCTTCAACCAGGCGGAGCAGGAGTCCCAAAAGGCCGTGGGAGAGGCTGCGGGTCAGCCGGGATTTCTCTCTTCTATCCGCATTCTTGTCTCAAGCGAAGACGAGAACAAAGCTGAGAGCGCACTCTCTGGGCTCATCCTCGCGACAAGCGTCTTCACTGATGAGTACAACAACAAGCTCGATAATCCGCAGATTGAAGACCTCTTCAGTGGAATCGTTGCTCCGATCCGGTATTTCGCCTATACGCATCGTCTCATCGGATTCCTCCAGGGTCGCAGCATCTTCTCCACCGATGAACTCTCGAGCATGTACCATTTTCCGGACATTGCATATAACCGTTCTCCGCTCATCAAGTGGCTCGACTACAAGATGCTCCCTCCTCCGCACAATCTCAGGATGCCCAAGACACCCATGATGATGAACGAGTACAAGCGTGATGAGGACGGCTCTGTCGTAACGGAAGATGGGACACGACTTGCGGTGGATGAAAATAAGAACCTCTTGCGCGATGACAACCGAAATTTTCAGACTACGGACGGGGAAACTGTGGAAGTCTACCAGGATGGTCCGGACCGCGGGAAACCAATAGACGCTGGAAAAACTCCGGTCCCCGAAGAGCGTCAACGGACTCTTGCAGGATTCCCGCTCTACAAGGATGGTGTCCTGATGGGATGGAACGAGTACCGAAGTAAGAAAACACCCGTCTACTTCAGTCGCAAGGATCGCGGACGACACCACTACATCATTGGAAAATCCGGAGGAGGTAAGTCAGTCTTCGTTGGCTATATTGCCCGTCAGGATCTCTGGAACGGAAGCGGACTCGGAGTTATCGATCCGCACGGAGACCTTGTGGAAGATATCATTGCCTTCACACCCAAGGAGCGTGCCAAAGACGTAATCGTCTTCAACCCCGGGGACTTCGACCGTCCAATGGGACTCAATATTCTCGACATTATCGCGACCGACCCGAAGCTTCGGGCGATAGAAAAAGATCGTGCCGCGCTCGATGCGACGAGCATCTTCATCAAGATCTTCAACGAAGAAGTCTTCGGTCCGCGTATCCAGCACTATTTCCGCAACGGAGCACTGACGCTCATGGATGACGACGACGAAGGAGGGACACTCATCGACGTGCCGCGTCTCTTCGTGGATGATGCCTTCATGCGCTACAAGGTCTCCAAGGTCAAGAATCCGGTCGTCCGCTCCTTCTGGGATCATGAATACGCCAATACGGGAGATCGCGAGAAGCAGGAGATGATTCCGTACTTCTCGGCGAAGTTCGGGCCGTTCATTACCAACACCACGATCCGTAATATCATCGGACAGCCGAAGTCCGCATTCAACCTTCGACAAGTGATGGACGAAGAGAAAGTCCTCATGGTCAATCTCTCGAAGGGACTTATTGGAGATCTCAATGCGCAGCTTCTCGGACTCATCTTCGTCTCCAAGATCAACATGGCGGCCATGAGTCGCGCTGATACGCCCGAGCCACAGCGCAAGGATTTCTACCTCTATGTGGACGAGTTCCAGAACTTCGCGACGGATACCTTCGGCGAGATCCTTTCGGAGGCCCGAAAGTACAAGCTCGCGCTCATTATGGCACACCAGTTCATCGCGCAGATTGGAGGGGCTGGAAAAAATGATGGAAAACCCTCCATCAAAGACGCGGTCTTCGGAAATGCCGGAACCATCATGAGTTTTAAGGTGGGAGCCGAGGACGCCGAGTATCTGGAGAAAGAGTACGCACCGCTTTTGTCCCAACAAGACATCATCGGGATTGCGAACTTCACGACCTACTGCAAGCTCAATATCGACAACGCCACGACTCGCCCATTCGACATGAAGACGGTGTGGGACAATACCTACAAGAACACCGCGGTCGCCAATATCATCAAGGAATACTCGCGAAAGGTCCACGGCCGCAAGAAAGAGTACGTGGATATGGATATTGAAGCCCGTCTCGGCATGGCCAAGCCCGAAGCTCTCTCCGTCTAATTTCCCATCATGCGAAACTGTTTTAGTCTCCTCATCTCGTTTCTCGCGTTCGCGTGTATTTTCATGGGCGATGCGGCGCACGCTCAGACCACGCGCGAGCTCGATCTTCAGGATTCGCCCGCATCGAGCTCCAACAAGTCGAATTATATCGATGACTTCGTTTCTGACTTCGGGGACTACTTCGTAACGAGCTCTCGTACGGGTGCCTATGGGACGCGTGATCTCATGCTCCGGATTGCTCGCGATGTAAAAAATCTCTTTATTTTCATCACGATCATCTACCTCATTATCGGGGTATACATGATGGTCTCATCCGATGGCAAGGAGGAGGATCTCAAGAAGTGGCGGACCCAGATCATTTGGAGCTCGATCGCGATCGTCATTATGCAGAGTGCCTACTCCATCGTGAGCGTGCTCTTCGATCTCGATGTGGGACGCAGCGGCGGATACAGTGCGGTCGCGGTGCTACGCGAGCTCGTCAATCCGTTCACGAGACTCCTGCAGACACTCGCGTCCTTCGCGTTTCTCGCTATGGCATTCTACGCCTTCTTCACGTATTCTATCGCGCAGGACGATCACGAGAAGCGTAAAAAGGGAAACTACCAGATCTACTACTCGATTCTCGGATTCATCGTCGTGAAAGCGTCCGAGGTGCTCGTCCTCTCGGTCTATGGACGTCCGGACGATGACTGTACGCGTGGGACGTTCTTCACGAGCTCGCGCTGTCTGTTGGAGGATCCGAATATCGGTGATGCGCTCCGTATCGCCACCACCATTATCAATTTCTTCAACAGCTTCATTGCGATCGTCATCGTGCTCCTACTCATCTACGCCGGGTGGCTCGTGCTCACGAGCGGGGGCGAGGACGACAAGCTCAAGAAGGCGAAAAATATTCTCGTCTATATCGCGGCGGGAATGCTCCTGCTCGTGGCGAGCTACGCGATCTTCAATTTCTTCCTCCTGCGGGATACGGGAATGTAGTTCTTGCATTTTTCGGTGCTTCCGATAGACTTCCTATCGGAAGTATTCTCTTATTCATCCATATATGGCAGGTCCAGAGAGTTCGAAGGGTCCAGAGGGTTCGAAGCCTCGTGAATACCAGTCGATCGATCAGATGTCAGACATCTGATCCAAGATTGAAACTCACCTGGTTGGATCAACGTCCGTAAGTGTTTTTCAGCCGAGATTCGGACAAGGTTTTAAGAAAGAGGAGGGGGCCTACACACTCGGTAGCATATCGTACAATCCCTCTACCGGAAGTATTGTATTTCCTGGATGATCAATCGATGTTTCTGGATCGAAAGTGCCAAACAAGGAAGTCGCGCTCGTCCCGAACGGACGGGGGACCCTCGTGGTCTACTACCGCGAGGCGGCTATAGGACCATTCAAGAAAACCGAGATTTTTCAGGACTGAGTGGTGAAGTAGGGCATCAATCGATAGGGGGAATACAGGAGCCTAGACAGATAGGCCAAAAAGAGGGGGGGACTACCCCTCTTTTTTCGTGCCGAGGATCCGACCGATCGCCCCGGCGAGCGCGGGATTGTCGTGCGTGTCTTTGAGTTTCGTTGCCTTTTCCACGGCCCCCCGTTCGAGTATGCGGTCGTTCATGGCGTCTTCGCTCGAGAAGGCGATCACAGGGTAGGCCGCGAGTCGATCGATAATGTCAAGCGCGGTCTTGCCGTCCTTGTCGAGGTAATAATCGAGGATCACTACGTCGTAGTCGAGGGTATACTCTATATCGGCGATTCGATCATAGTAGAAAAATTCATACTCGATACCTTTCGGAATGGCGCGAATCACCTGCGGGATTCCATAGGCCTTGTCGTCGATGAGGCAGATGCGGTACATAGCTTCGGATTAGGAGACGGATCGTATCGAAAGTCTTGAATATCTCGCGATATTCAAGACTTTCCGAACAAAGGATTTGACAAAAATTCGGATATCCGTATTATAACCAGTGATATATTCCGTAGTGTCCGCCACCTCTATGTTCCGCGCCGCCACCCATCATCATTTTGCTCTCCATCGGTCTCGGTAGGCGTCTTTTCGTTGTCGAAATCGCCTCCGATACCGTCGGAGGCGATTTTATTTATTTTTCGATTTCTCTTTTTCTTCAACTGTGCTCAAAAAAAAGCGTCTCTATGCTGTTTGTTGGCATCACCCTATCGAACATAGTCGCATGTTCGTGTTGCTGGACAAGTTCGTTTTCTCCATACCGTTTTTACTTTTCCTTCTATGAATACTCCTTCTGCCCTTGCATCACTCAAGAACGCCCTAAAAACTGCTCGGAATCTCGGGCGCATCCGATCCCTTGAGGGGGTCGGCATATCTCGATGAGGAGAACCAGTCCTTGAACGAAATATCGCGGGTACCCGACTCTCGGTCTCGGCACTCGTGTGCCCGATTTTCGACCGTCCGAACTCGATTTCTGCATCGTATGCTACGTTCGATCATGTTCCTTCGAGATTCCAAATGAAACTCAAATGAATTCTCGAAGCAGTTTCTTGTATGGAGGCGGCGTGGCAAAAACCGATCGATCTCTCGCTCATTATTGCCGATCGCGGTCTGACACTCGATCCAGTATTCGATGATGACGAGATATTCTTTCCGATTATCGAACGTACCGCAACGCTCTATACTCAAAAAGCCTCTGAGCTCCTCGGGCGAACGTGCTCGGTCTCGACCTTCTCAGCACTTTGAGTGCCTCTTGATCGCCGCCTCGGCATGAACGAGACACGCTCCGACATAGATACATTCCTGAGTTCGCGTGGTATCTACGAGTCAGGAGAAAAGAAAATATCCCTTTCGGATATGGTGTCCGTGATCGTCCGAACCTATGGTGAAACCGAGTGATACGCTTTGATCTATTCGTATCTCGCGGAGGCTAAATTCTTCCGAAGCAACTCCTCTTCTACGATCGTTCTTAATGCGGAAGCCTGCAGTCCGCTGAGTCGCGTATGGAGTCTGGAAGGAGGATTGGGAGAGAATTCTTGTCTGTTGACTCTCGGAGTGTCTCCGGGAAACGATGAGACCGGGTACTTCCGAAGACAAGAATCGTAACCACGTCCCAAGAAGACCCATTCATCACTCCCTTCGAATTATGCGAAACACGCCTGTTGTCTTCTCAGATGGAATCGTTTGATCATATAGTCGGTCTGCGCGACCGAATGGGGTGCTTGTGGTTGTTGCGCTCGGCGCACCCGGACTCGAGGACATAGATGCTCTCCGGAATGCAGATGCTTTCCTGGACGCCGGGTACGATATTATCGTACCCGAATACTATGGATTCTGCCGCAGTTCCGGAGTCTTTACGCCGCAAAATTCCATACGGACGCTTCTTGAAACGAAGAGGAATTTTAGCCGATGAACCGTTGAAGATATCTATACGGGTATGATCATGCCCGTTTCCTATGATCGTTTCGTATTCATGGGGATTTCTTATGGAGGGGGAGTAGTACCGATCCTGCCGAGATACGATGAAGCCATCGACACGATCGCGTGCTTTTATCCAGTTCTCGAGTATGCATCTCTTGGTTTACGAGGCGTACAGGAGGAGACAGTCGATGATTTCCTCGGCGCGATTCGCCGCTGATTCGCTCTGCAATACCGTGGTATTGAGGATTCTGAGTGGTCTGCGCACTTTTCTGATACATCCTGATTGACGGCAATGAAATCTCTCGATGACCTTGCAAAGACAAGGGTATTTCTCGCGCACGGAACCACGGACGAAAGTGTTTGGTGCGAGCGAACGCGTGAATATGCCCAGATGCTCCGTACAAAGTATCCAAACAACAATATCGTATACCGCGAATATCCCTGATGCGGACATGGCTCGGATACACTTCTTCCGGCGACACGTGATCTTATAGCATGGCTTTCCCGGTAGATGGAGCGTTACTCGGTCTTCTCCGGTATCTTCGCCACGATCATGGCGTGGCTGGTATGCGCGAGGAATTTCCGTAGCTCGGACTCATCCAGGAGCCACGTTGCGGTATTGGTATTCGGGTGAAATCCCATCAGTCCCGCGCGCGAGAGATCGGAATCCAGGTAAAACCGTACCTGCCGATCCGTATCGTTCATAAGCCCAATGGGCGAGACGGAGCCGGGTGTGAGCCCGAGTTGTTCCAGGAGGTCTTCCGGCGAGGCGAAAGAGAGCTTTGTCTCTCCGATCATGCGAGAAAAAGTTGCGATATCCACGCGTTTCTCGGCGAGAACACTCACGAGGTAATACCGTGATTTGTCCTTGTTGCGGAGAAAGAGGTTTTTGGATCGCCCACCCGGAATGTCAGACGCAATGGAGTCGGCTTCGTCACAGGTGAAGACCGCAGGATGATCGTAGCGATGACCTATCGGACAAATGTTGAGCGAATCGAAGAGGTGGGCGATGGTGTCTTGCTCCATGGGGCGTGCTGTTACGGGAGAGGTGGTAGTATATAATCCCGGGAAAATAATGCAATGGCGCGTTGACTACTCTCGAAGCGTCCCGCTTTGGAGATCTACGAGTTTGGCATAGGTCCCATTCGCTGCGAGCAGTTTCGCATGAGTGCCCCGTTCGATTACCTTCCCGTGATCCATGACGCAAATCGTATCGGCGTGCATGACGGTCTGGAGGCGGTGCGCGATAATGATGACGGTCTTTCCGTGGGAGAGGTCCACGAGCAGATCCCCGATGATTTTCTCGGAGATACTGTCGAGCGCGCTCGTTGGCTCATCGAGCAGAATAATATCGGGATTCTTGAGGAATATCCGTGCAATCGCAAGTCGTTGCCGCTCGCCCCCGGAGAGTTTTACGCCCCGCTCTCCGATCTCGGTATTGAGGCCTGTCTCGAACTGCTTGACGCGTTCATCGAGTCGTGCATCCGCGAGAGCCTGCCAGAGTTCATGGTCCGAAAATTCGCGCTCGGTCGTGGCATAGGCGAGGTTTTCACGGATGGTTCCATCGAAGATCGCGGGTTCTTGCGGGAGATACCCGATGTGTCGGTAGACTGTCTCGATTCGCAAATCTCGCAGATCCTGTCCATCGTAGAGGATCGAGCCGTTTCGCGGATCGTAGATACGCAACAAGAGCTTCATAATCGTGGATTTTCCCGATCCCGAGTGGCCTACGAGCGCGATAGTCTTCCCGCCTTCGAATCGCAGAGAGAGTTCTTGTAGGATCGTGATCGTTTCAGTATAGCCGAACGAGACATTTCGTAGCTCGATGTCCCCGCGCGTATGGTGATACGTCTCGGCACCATCGGCGTAAATGTCCGGTGTATCCAAGACTTCTCGCATACGGACATAGGACTCGTATTCTTTTCCGATCGTTCGTACCTGACTGAGGATATGCTCAATCGGCCCCCACGCGAGCCAAATATAGGTAGAGAGCATCACGATCGTGGCAATGGGTACGCCTCACTGGATCGACTGCCACCCGAACCAGAAAAACATGGCAATTTCGATCCCACGAAATCCGAGCTCAAGCAGGTGGAAGAGACTCCACGAGTACATGGCGTAGAGGAAATTAAGCCGGGGATAGTCACGGACGATTTCTTGTCCGCGAGCCACCTCGGAGTGTTCTCTATTTGATACGCGGATCAGGAGGTTTTCCATGACGATCCGGGCCATATGACGTTTTTCGTCCTCGTGGGTGGTTTCGCAGGCTTCTGCTACGGGAGCGAGCTTTTTCGCGATGAGGACCTGCAAAAGAGCAACCACCACGAGCAATGACAACATACCGAGCGCAAGCCACGCCGAGTAGTAGATGAGAATGATACAAATACTCCCGATGCGGAAGATGTTTTCCGCAAAAGAGAAGACGAGGTGGTACATAATATCACCCTCAGCATCGATCCCTTTGGACATGCGCGAAATGAGCTTGCCGGTACCGTAGTTGAGCAGGGTCGCGTAATTCTTCCGTGTGAGCAGCTGCTTGTAGTCGACCGTCCTTCGCGCATAGACGACTCCCCAGCTGTAATCGCCTACACGGTAGCGAACGAGCTGTGCGGCGATCGCTACGAGGGAAACAATCGTTGCGATTCCACACCAGTAGGCGAGCGTCTGGTATGGTCCATGCGAATCGATCGTTGCGATAATCTGCTGAAAAATCTTCGGCAGAAGAATAATGAGCGTCTGGGAGAGGAGAATCGAGACAATTCCAATGAGCGCGATTCTCCATCCGAGGATGGCAAGGTTCTCCCGGAAAATCCGGGCGATATTTTTGAGGAGCATAAAGATGTCGTAAAACGTTGCGGAGATCCGAAAATGAACAATAGGGAAGAATCGACTATACAAATATCCGGACGGGAGTCAATGACCGGAGTGTGAAGATTGCGTGAAGAAAGTCGTATCTCTTCATGATCCGGAACCGCAAAAAAAGACCGGGGATCCCCGGTCTTCGTTGGAATTGGGGTGCTTAGTTGCCGATCACGCGGATGCCTGCACCCTGGAGTGGCCGGGAGACGATGGCAGCAAGAGCATCGAGCATGGGGGCATTGAGGGCGGAACCTCCTTTGGTCATTGCCGCCGCGAGCATTGTCGGCACATAGGTATTCGGTGCGCCCGAGAGAGCTCCTTTACTCTCCCCGATAATCTTGTTTACCTGAATGACGGGTCTTCCGCCATCATTCGGAAGGATGAATCCGAGACCAGTCAGGAGATTGGTCATATGGCTTGAGTCCATTGCCGCGAGATACTTCTTGATCTCTCCCTGCTTCAAAACGATCCGGCCCATCTCCGGAGTCTTCGCTGAGACCGCGTTGATAATGTGTTGAACTGCCTGCGTCTTTTGGCTCGTGATACGAGAGGTTGGGATTGTTGCCGACACGGTGACAGGGACCTCATCAGAAGAGAGCTTTGACATAAGGCGTTCATAAAAAAGTGATAGAATCCAAAGTAACCAATAAATAAAAAAGTCAAATTATTTTCTTACTTTTTTCATAAAAAACACGGGAGTTACCCGTGTTTTTTCTTGAGACGTCTTCGACGATCTATTGGCCCCTTTCGGGCCTTCGCAATCTTCGCCGCGAGCATGGCCTGGAAACTGTCGCGATCCTCGTCCGGTCCGTCCACATCATCGCGGCGGCGTCCGCGAAGCTCCACGGTAATTGGCGTCCCGTAGAATCCGAAGAACTCTCGGATCTGGTTTTCGATGTAGCGGGGATACGAGAAATGGAAGTGATCGGCGCGATTCACGTGGATCACGAACTTGGGCGGATCCACATCCACCTGCGATCCGTAGTAGACCTTGGGTTTATGTGATTTCTTGTTTCCCGTGGGGGCGTGTTTCAGGACGATCTGCTCGATGAATGTATTGAATGTGGCAGTTTTTATTCGTTTTTTGCGCTCCGTCTCAATGCCGAGTGCAGCATCGAGGATCGCGGGAATACGTTTCCCTTCGGCAGCACTCGTGAACACTGGTACGGCGTACGGCGCGAAGTCGAGTCGGTTCTTGAGGAAGGCCATGTACCGGTCCTGCGCACTTGAGGGGTCGACCTCCGGCTTCTTGAGGAAGAGGTCCCACTTGTTCATGACGAGGATGATCCCCTTCTTCGCCTCCACCGCATCTCCGAGGATTGCCTGGTCGAGGTGTGTCACGCCCTCATCGGCATCGATTACGACCGCTACTACGTCCGCGCGGGCGAGTGCCTCCTTGGACCGGAGGACGCTCCAGGATTCGATATTGTGCATTCCGATCTTTCCAGCGCGGCGGATTCCCGCGGTATCTATGAGTGTAATCTCTCTCCCAGCGTGTGAAACGAGCGTATCTACTGTGTCGCGGGTGGTGCCGGGCATATCGCGAACCATTGCGCGGTTCTCGCCCGTGAGCGCGTTGAGGAGGCTCGATTTCCCCACGTTTGGCCGACCGATGATGGCGAGTCGCAGAGGGGAACTCTCCGTCGACTCGTCTTCATCCGGGGTCTCATAGGGAAAGCGTGAAAAAATCTTCTCGCGGAGCGTGTCGATTCCTCGTCGGTGGTTGGCACTCGTGACGGCGAAGTCCTCGAATCCGAGGCTCATGGCACCGTAGGCCTCGAGCGACCGATCCATGTTGTCGGCCTTATTCGCTACGAGCACTACTGGTACATCGGCCTGTCGAAGCTGTCTCGCGACGAATTCGTCTTCTTGGCTGACCTTGTCGTATTCTACCACGAATACTACGAGATCGCTCTCGCGAACCGATCGTTCCACGCGCTCGCGAATATCAGAGAGTATCTCGTCGCGACTCCCGTAGGTGAGTCCGCCGGAGTCGCGCAAAATTGCGCGAGCATTTCCTGCTTCATCGTGGATAACCCGTTCCACGATATCGCGAGTGGTATTGGCTTCATCCGAGACGATGGCCAGACGTCCTCCGGCCAAGGCATTGAAGAGACTCGACTTGCCGACGTTCGGACGTCCGAC
>DDBV01000011.1 GCA_002335145.1 Patescibacteria group bacterium UBA2023 | reverse complement strand
CACCGTGAGGTGGGGGTAGTTTACCAGCTCGGTAGAGCGAAGAATACGCGTCCCATTTTACGGGGACGGGTCACTGTGAAAAAACCAGGCGCGAATCACGTGTGCCTATCCGAAAGGGGGGATTAAAACCAAAGTGGTTTCATGAAAATCTATCCGAGTTCGTTGATACGATCCTGAATACGCTTCTGGGTTTCATCGAGTCCGAGTGTCCGGATTGTCTCAAAGAGATCGGGAGACGCGGTCCCCCCCGCTATTGCAAGGCGTAGGGTCATGGCATAGTCTGCGAACTTTCCAGCGTGCCCACCTTCCTTCCATTCGGCATTCGTCTGAGCCATGCCGAATGACTTGGATCGCTCGCGCACGGATACGATCCATTCGTCCGGAGTCCCCGGGAGTGTCGAGAGTGCTCCGAGAAAGTCTTCGAGGATCTGGCGGGAGAGATCCGGATCGAGCGGGGTATCGAGAGAAGGACGGGCATTCTTTCGTACCTCGAAAAGCGCGGGGAGAAAGACCGAGAGGTAATCCCGCACATCCGAGAGGATGCGGAATTTCTTGGGATCTTTGTCCGTGAGACGCTGAATGCTGATAGCGGAGAAGGAAATATCCCGGTATCTCGTCATCATTTCGGCGAGCTCCGGATCGTATCGCTTGGTCCATTCCAGCATTCGCTCGAAGAGCTCATCATTCGAGAGCGATGAAAGAAATCCATGGCTGATCGAATCGAGTTTCTTCAGATCGAAGAGCGCACCCGATCGCGGCATTTTGGGTAATTCGAACACATACGACTCCGGTGTGGCATCGGGATTCTCTGCCCGCCATGGTTCATAGCCGGAATCAAAGATATTGAAGAGATACTCCCGAACCGCCTCAGCCGGGTATCCACGCTCGAAAAAGTATTCAACGTTCGCTTCAGGATCCTTGCTCTTGCTGAGTTTCCGCTTGTTTCCCTCATCGGTCTTCATGAGTTGTGCAGTGTGCGCGTACTTCGGTGGCTCGAATCCGCAGGCTTCGAAGAGCTGCAAGTGAAGAGGGAGAGATGGGAGCCATTCTTCCGCACGCAGTACGTGCGTTACGCGCATGAGGTGGTCGTCTACGGCGTGGGCAAAGTGGTATGTAGGAATCCCGTCACGCTTGAGAAGCGGTATGTCGAGGAAGTTGTCGCCCATTTCCATTTTGCCGCGAATCTCGTCATGCACAACGACTCGGGCATCCGGACGGCGATTGGGACATCTGAACCGTAAAACCCAGTCCTTATTGGCATCGATGGCCTCGCGTACAGCCTCGGTCGTGGCATCTCGCCAAACCGAGTACTCGCCATAGATACCCGGGAACGCGCCCATTGCTTCCTGCTGAGTCCGAATCTCGGAGATCTCGTCTTCGGTCATGAAACATGGGTATGCAAGCCCCCGCAAGAGGAGATCGCGAGCAAAAACATGGTAGAGTTCGCGCCGCTCGCTCTGAACGTATGGACCGTACTTCCCGCCGACCGAGACGGATTCATCGACCGGAATGCCAAAACGTGAGAGGCTCGACTCGATCAAGTCGATTGCACCTGCAACCTCGCGCTTCTTGTCGGTGTCTTCGATTCGCAGAAAAAATATCCCCCCGCGTCCATGTGCGAAACGCTCACTCGCAAGAGCAGCGTACACTCCCCCGATATGCATGAATCCCGTGGGACTCGGGGCGAATCTTGTAACGAATGGCACAGATCGCGCCGGATAGCGGATCTCGAGCTCCTGGATGGTAGGGATCGCATGGGGAAAAAGCATTTTCGCGAGCTCATCGCGATTGGTTGGTTGGGTCATGGTGTAGTCAAAAGACGGTAACAATCCTTTGCATGGCAATATAGAGCCATTGTATGCAACTAACAGTTCTTGTCAACGAGGTTTGGCGGATTCTGCGTCCGAGAAAACGAATCTGCCGAGATCCAAAAAAATCTTTCGGAAGGTTTTTTTGGATGAAATCATCTATGACTGCGTACCAAAGACTGAAGTGAAAACCCCATGGAGAACGACAAAATACTGCATCCGGAAAAGAAGACAGACTCGCTTCTATGCAGAACATAAATATTCGTTCACTGTCAAGCTTATTCGTAAAAATCATTTGAAATATCCCAGGTTGTCCATAGTGTAGTGTTGTTTTGTGCAAAACAACACTATATATAGTAAATACTGCATATGTCGATTTTTAAGGTGCAGAAACGCAACGGCAGCATTGTCTCATTCGACCGTACCAGAATCGAGCGAGCAATCACCCGAGCGAGTGACGCGAGTACGCCCATAGACCAGCAGGAGGTATCCCGCCTCTGTGACGCGGTCATCCGCAAAATTGAAACGGGAAAAGAAACGATTCCGGATATCGAGACAATCCAAGATACCATCGAACGTATTCTCATGGATAGCGGTCATGATGCGGTAGCGAAAACCTTCATTCTCTACCGGGAACGACGTACCGAGCTCCGATCGGACCGCAGCGTGACGGTGGAGGTCGAACGCACGATGGACGAATACCTCGGAAAGACGGACTGGCGCGTCCATGCGAACGCAAATTCTGGCTACTCGCTCGGAGGACTCATTCTCAATACCTCGGGAAAAGTCACCGCGAACTATTGGCTCTCGCATATCTACTCGAAAGAGGCCGGAGATGCCCACAGGAATGCCGACATCCATATTCACGACCTCGACATGTTCTCGGGATACTGCGCGGGATGGAGCTTGCGAGCTCTTCTCGAGGAATGACTCAATGGATTACCGAATCGAATCGAATCAGCTCCGCCGAAAAATTTGCAATCGGCGGTCAATCAAATGATTAACTTCCTCGGAACGCTTCAGAACGAATGGGCCGGGGCGCAGGCATTTTCATCGTTCGATACGTACCTTTCACCTTTCGTCCACAAATACCGAGCCGAACTGGAAGAGGAAATCCAAACACATCACATATCATTCGCGACCACTGCGGAACATGAAGAGTACCTGGAGAAGAAGGTCTATCGGTACGTGCTCCAGAATATGCAGAATTTCATATTCGGACTCAACGTTCCTTCGCGCTGGGGAACGCAAACCCCCTTCACCAATATCACGCTCGACTGGACGTGTCCGGCGGATTTGCGAGATCAACGCCTCCACATCGGCGGCTACAACGCTACTCCGTACGCAAAGACATTCGCAGAACTCGACCACGAACGCAGGCTCATTAATCGCGCCTTGATCGAGGTGTATCTCGCTGGCGATGCGAACGGGCGCGTCTTCACGTTCCCGATTCCCACCTACAACCTGACCGAAGATTTCCCATGGGATGACCCTGAAACGGAACGAATCTTTGAAATGACGGCCAAGTATGGAATTCCCTACTTCCAGAACTTCATCGGATCTCAGTACAAAAACGAACGCGATGAGCATGGCAATGTGCAACGCGTTCGTAATCCGAATGCCTACGAGCCCGGTGCGGTTCGCAGTATGTGCTGCCGGCTCCAGCTCGATTTGCGTGAACTCCTGAAGCGCGGGAACGGACTCTTTGGATCGGCGGAAATGACGTGATCGCTCGGAGTAGTCACACTCAATATGGCACGAATCGGATTTATGTGCTCGGGCGATAAAGACGCTTTCAAACAACGAATCCGACAGCTCATGAATATCGCCCGCGATACGCTCGAGACGAAGCGTGAAACAGCGACAAAATGGCTTGCACGTGGACTCTACCCGTATACGGCACGATATTTGCGGAGTTTTCGGAATCACTTTTCCACCATCGGACTCAATGGAATGAATGAAGCGATTCGGAATTTCACGGGCGATCAAGAGAATATCGCTACGCCGAAATGACACGCTTTCGCGCTCGAGATACTCGATTTCATGCGCGAGATTCTGCAGGGGTACCAGGAAGAAACGGGAAATCTCTATAATCTAGAGGCAACTCCCGCAGAAGGAACCACGTACCGCTTCGCGAAAGAAGATCGGAAACAGCTCCCGTGAATCATACAAGCAGGAACGCCGGACGCGCCGTACTACACAAACAGCACGCAGCTTCCGGTCGGTTATACCGATGATGCGTTCGAAGCACTCGATCAACAAAACGAGCTCCAATGTCGCTATACCGGCGGCACGGTACTCCATCTCTACCTTGGCGAGCGCGTTTCGGATGCGCGTGCCTGTCGCGATTTGGTGCGGCGAGCCGTATCGAATTATCAGCTCCCCTACATAACAATCACGCCAACCTTTTCGATCTGTCCGAAGCATGGCTATATCGCATGAGAGCACGACTATTGCCCCGAGTGCGATATAGAAATCGGATATGTCGGGACACGCTACGATCTCGACATCCGCACGCGCCATACGGATAACTCGGAAAAGCTGTCGCAATTAGCTCATTCGATGGTCGGCGCGTAACAATCTCTATGCTATTTTTTCACATACCTGCAATGCACTCCAATACTCAGCGTACCCGTTGCGAAATATACACCCGCGTCATGGGGTACTACCGACCAGTCAGTCAATTCAACGAGGGAAAAAAATCCGAATTCTACTCGCGTGAATATTTCGACGAGCACTCGTCCGCGAATTCGCGGTTCATGAAAGAGTTCGGATAACGATCCTCATATGTATCTTTCCGCCGTCCAACGCCTTACGCTCGTCGACTATCCGGGGAGTGTCGCATGTATCGCATTCACGCCGGGGTGCAATTTGCGGTGCGGATTTTGCTACAACAGCGAGTTCGTTCTCCCCGAGAAAATCAAAAAAATTCGATCGACTTTCCTCCCGGAATATGCCTTCTTTCGATTCCTCGAATCACGTCGTTGATGTCTCGATGCAGTCGTGGTATGCGGCGGGGAACCAACAATCCACATGGATCTTCCGGACTTTCTCGCGCGCGTCCGGAGTCTCGGTTTCAAGACGAAACTCGACACGAACGGGAGCAATCCCGAGATGTTGGAGTATATTCTTTCTGAAAATCTCGTCGATTATGTCGCGATGGATGTCAAGTTTCCACTCGAACGATACGCTGAATTAACAGGAGTAAAGATTTCTCCGGATCAATACGCACGGAGTATATCCCTGCTTATCAGCTCGAAAATCGAGTATGAATTTCGCACGACGGTAATACAGCCGTGGCACGATGAATGTGTCATTCAATCTATTGCCCAGAGTATTGTTGGTACCAAACGCTACTACATACAAAATTTCCTGTCGTGAGAAACACTCAATCCAGCATTCGAATGATACCCGTGCACGACAGAACAGATGGAGCGGTTTCGACTCATCGCATCAAAATACGTTCCATGTGAAATTCGTTAGAGGTGAAATAAGATTTCAAGATGGTTGTTAACCAGGGAGAATGCTCTGCTCACCGATGGTTGGGTCGACCGAGCAACGTAAGGCATATGTCTTGTTGAGGCTTGTATGGATAACGAAATCCTTCCCGGAGGTACTCATCTTTATTACCTTGTCTTCTGGCGAGCAGCGATCTGGCCTTCATTTTGCAAAAAAATTGACATACCGGGAATACTCATTAGCATGCTCGTGGTTTCGCAAGCAAAATATCAGGCTTCATATGTCGACATATCTCCTTCTCGCCATTATTCTCATTCTCATCGGCACGAGGGGGATTTTCGCATAGGCTTCAGTCCAGCGAACGTACACTCCCCTCTACGAGGGGAGTTTTATTTTTCATCCCATGTCACTATGATCACACAGACCGTGGACCATTCTGCTTCACCTACTTCATCTGCCTCTTCGCCAGTAATCCTTCATGGTACTTATTCGGTTTGACGACCAGATGATCTCGGAATAACCCGTATGTGCTATACTAGACGAATGACGGCACTGCTTTCGGAGCAAGTTCGCACCAATCCTACGGTCGTGCTTCCAAGTCCAGACGCGCTCGCAAAAAAATTCGATCACAGCATTGTCGCACTCGATTCGGTTGGGCAAATTATAGGGAATTCCACAGTAGATCCTTACGAAGACCAAGAAACTCATGACCACGCTCTTCGTTTCGGGTGCGGAGGTACGCTGATTGTCGACCCAAAGCATCGGTGAGAAGGTCTTGGAGAAACACTTATGACCACTTCCGACCGCCTTCTTTCACAGAATTACGATATCGTATTCTCAGCAACTTTTAGCAAACGAGTACGCAAAGTACGCGAAAATATGTGATTTATATGCTTGCCTGGCGGCCCCGCGAAGTACGTTGAAAAGGTAATCGACTTGTTTGTGCCAGACATCATGCCCGCTGAGCAACTCTGTGCTACTCTCTTTTGGCTTGGTCGCCATAATCCAAATACCATGACAGACCAGAAAATGGAACAAGTAGTCCAATGATTTCGGTCAATTCTTGCCAATTAAACACCAAAAGCCATGGCTCCGGATAACATCACTATCATGGAAGGGCTTCTCAGTCATGCCAATGAATCTGGCGTCATTGAATACAAGGGAATCAATCCGGGCAAAACGATAGCATTTATCGCGTGCATTCACGGAAATGAGATCGCATGAATCCATGTGGTCGAATGGTTGCGAACCATGTTCACGGATGCTCCGCCGTTATCAGGGACAGTACGATGCATTATTGCAAACCACGAGGCCTTCTTTCATGGTCAACGTTATAGGGCAACCGATCTGAATCGAATTTGGAACCAGGAATATCCCAAGAATCCTCCGATTCCTCATGAGTTTGAAGTACGGGAGCGAATTCGTCCATGGCTCGAGGATGTCGATGTTTGTATAGATATACATTCAACAACTCTTCCCTCCGCAAGCATGGTTATTCCAGCCTCTTCGAGTACAGGCAATAGACACTTATGCGAAGCGCTTTCGTGTGAGTATGTAGTACATAATATCGTGAACTATTTACAGGGAAGTCCGATCATTGCGTACCATGCAAATCTCCCTGGAGAGCGCATATCCATAACTATCGAGGGATGACAGCATTCGGAGCAAGCTTGCATTGAGCGTTCGCTCTACAATGCTCGGGTAATTCTAGAAAGATTTGGCTATATAAAAGGATCTCCAATGGTAACAAAGGCAGATACCATACAGCACATAGATGTCCTTGATGCATACTATGCTCAGTATCAGGGTGAGCGTCTGGAGTGGATTTATAGCAAAAACCCCAAATGATTCGATGTTATCCCAAAGGGTACCATCTTTGCAAAAAATGCAACTGTCGCCTTTGAGTCATTGCAAGATAGTGTTTTGCTATTCCCTCAAAAAGAGGCTCTGCATTCATGAAAAGAAATGTTTTTTCTCGGTTCTGCACAAGGACTGGGTAGGTTGGAAGGCGATATGAGGGGATTTCGCTCGTTCTCGCTTTCGTAATAATTGCTTCTTCCAGGCAAAGAGCACTCCCAGCACTTCGTACCATGAAATTCGTCAAGGCACACAGAAACACTGTCAAAAAGGTCTTCACAAAGATTCGTTTGCGAATTGCGGAAGAAAAATGCGGAACATCGGGAAGCTCTCGGGAGAGATACAGACCACAGGGGGATACTTACTTTCGAGCTTCCGTTAGAACCGAGAAGAAAAGGCTCCATGAAGCGAATCATAGAGCCTAATTGCGATGAAATTCCGACATGGCAGCCCCAGTAGGAATCGAACCTACCTCTCAGGATTTGGAGTCCTGCATTCTACCGATGAACTATAGGGCTTCGTGCGCCACAGTATATCGAGAATTTCAGAATTTCCACTTTTTCTTGTCGATTTCACGCCATTCTTCTATGCTCCACTATGGCGCAAGTCTTTTGGGATCGCGAGGAGCGAGAATTACTTCTTTTACTGTCTCGAATCAAAGCAGCTGCTTGAAGAGTCGGGCAATACCAAAACCGAACCCTCCATGTGGTGGCATACCATGTCGAAAACATGCGAGATAGTGCTCGAATTCAGCTGGATCCATTCCACCTGCCCGTATCTGAGATACTAACTGATCGTAGCGATGCTCACGTTGCGCACCGGAGCTCACCTCTAGGCCTCGATATAATAGATCAAAGCCCTTTGAGATTGTGGGGGTGGATGCTTCGTTCATAGTATAGAAGGCTCGCACTGATGATGGATATCCCGTCACAAACAAGAAATCATGTCCGTACTGTGCGTATACCCACTCAGAGAGTCGTCTCTCTCATTCCGCGCTCATGTCCTCGTCTTCTGCGATTGCTATGCCGAACTCTTTTTCAAGAATTTCTCGTGCCTGAGTAAAAGTTGTTCTTGGGAATGGCAGCGAAGGAATCGTGATTTCTCGATCATATAACTCCGCTACCTTTGAGGCGAAGCGTGTGTGTATTTTAGAAAAAGCAGTCTGAAGCATATGTTCTGCAAATGAGATCACGTCTTCCGGCGATTCGATCGGTGAGATCTCGATATCGAGCATGGTGATTTCTGTCACGTGTCGCGAGGTAAATGATGGGTCTGCACGAAATGCTGGCGCAATCTCGAGCACTTTTCCAAATCCGGACGCGATCGCCATTTGCTTGTAGAGTTGTGGCGACTGTGCGAGGTATGCGTCTCGACCGAAGTAATCCAGACGAAAGAGCTCTGCCCCACCCTCTGAGGCAGCTGGAATAATCTTCGGCGTGTGTATCTCAATACATCCTTGCTCATAGCAGAATTCACGAACGACCAAATCAAAGTATGACATCATCTCGAATGCGAGCAGTATTCGGGGTTCACGCAGACTCAGATGTCGGTGATCGAGACGCTCCGATAGGGATGGGTATCATTCACTCTTCCAGGAGATGGGAAGATCTTCCTCTGGAACAGAGAGAATCTCGATCTGTGTGGCAACGATCTCGAATCCATGAAGACGCACTTCTGGACGTGACTCGATGTGTCCGGATATCCGTACGAAAGACTCAGTGGTGATATGTGTGTCAGGAAACAATGCCTTGTCCGCAAAGACCTGTACCATGTCGGTACGATCACGAATGACGAAAAAAAGATGCTTCTTGTGATCGCGAATCACATCGACGAAGCCTGAGAATGTCACAGTTCGTGGTGCAGAGTCACTCACGATAGAGGAGATGGGAGTGTGCATATGAGAAGAGAGAGAAAATTAAAAAAATCCCGCCGACATCGTCAGCGGGAAGTTGATTGGTATACCAAAAACAACCGCTAACGATCTGTGCGGGAGTTATTATTGTTCGAGGCGAGAGAATATTTTCGTGCCATGGTAGGTGTCTATGGATGAGAAGACTTGGCTATGTTATTTCGGATCAATCGAAAGTCAAGTGTCGTTGTCCAGTGGTGCGAGATTCCACTTCTTTCGTCGATCGGTCGCCGCACGCTCGTGAAGGTCTGGATGATCAATACTCGCGCATTCGAGCAGCGATGCAGCAATTTGTCGCTCGACCTCATCGACCGGACGCGCGAAATCTCTGCCGAATACGCACAGAGTTCTGTCATCTGTGGCAAGAATATACTCCATGATATTCTCCCCTTTTGGTGGTTGCTTCATAGCATTCTCATAGAGCGACCCGAGAGCCGTGCGCCGATCGACTCAAGCAAGAATCTCCCCCGCGAGAAGAAAGACCTTTGGCACACGGATGCGATCGCACGCGATGACTATATTGCAGGATTCCTGTAGAAATTCTCGAGCGAATATGAGATTCTCGTACGTCGTAATCGACCGGTCTTCGAGCAGGATCTCTACATCTGCCGGTACAGTCTCTCGCACACCCAGCATATCAAGCATGGACTGGGCCTCCGAAAGATGTGGGCGCAAAGCGTCGGTGCATCCACCACAGAATATTATCCGGTCGACATGATATGTTCATGCGAGTGTCTCTACTGCTCAAAGAACATATTGGTGATAGGGAATATCATTCCCAGAGTATACCCCGTATCAGAGAATCAGGCCGGTTGTGTGCATTGAAAAAGATTTTAGGGTTTACGCCCTCCAGCAAAATTACAAAAAGAAGAGGTGTCTACCCTCCATCTTTTAATGTTTATTTTTCATCAATAGAGTCCGACTGTCGTAGGACAAAAGAAATCAATGCTGCCTTGCCCCATATATTTTCCAACGCTTCCATAGCCTCACGAGCAAGAGCCTCTTGTGTGCTGTAAGAAGGAACATTCAAATCTAACCCTAGTGCCTCTAATTGACGAATTTTCGCCTCAATAGCTCGTCCACTCTTGGAATGCGCGTATACATCTCATCATCTTTCAGACTCTGTCACTATATCATGCAACAAGATATACAATCTTCCTGCAAAGTCTCTGCGAGCGTCTCGATCCTCTCTTCTCTCAAGGAGCTCTCCCGTCTCACCCTGTGAAAGAGAAGCAATATTGTGTGACGTTGACATAAAAGTTTATTTAAAATATTAAACTTTAATATATCAACCTAACTTCTTCTGTCAAGAAAAACCCACGTATCGCAAGACGGGGCTTAGCTGTTCCCTCATGTACCCCCCAGGCCAGTTGTGCGTATTGAAAAATGTATTACCCTTCTTGCTTATGGAGCACTCCATTGTCATCATGTTCGTAGCGACGCTTTTCATTCTTCTCGAGTTTTGCCATCAGCTCGGACTCGAGATCTATTTCTAGCAGCTCGCAGAGTCAGAGGAGGTAGATCATCACGTCCGCGATTTCTTCTCCGACCGTGCCAGTCTTTTTGAGATATGCTTCAAATGCCTCCGAGAGCTCGCCATGTGCCAGTGCGAATTCCATGGGAATGTTCGTGGTATTGAATCCCTTGGCGAGCTTGTTGGTGAGGACACGTTTTTGAATATCTGCGAAATTCAGCATAGAAAAAATAATCCCGTAATTTCACGGGATTATTTTAATGGAAAACACCGAAGAGACAAACTATATCGCGAATCGCGCGAACGAGATGACACTATCCATGCCGATTGCCTGTCCCACGGTCTGCTCGGGATTCACGACGAATGCCTGAGTGAGCAGGGCGTTTTCCTCACGGAACTTCTTCATCTTTCCGTCAATGATCTTCTCGAGAATCTCAGCGGGCTTTCCGGCGTTCTTTGGGTCCTCCTGCATCTGGGCGAGGGCGATATCCTTCTCGCGAGCAACCGCTTCATCCGAGATGTCCTCGGGTCGGAGTACCTCCGGAGCGGTAGCCGTAACGTGCATAGCGACCTGGCGGAGCTTGTCCATGTCGGTTCCGGATTTAGCGACTACGACTGAAGCAACCTTCCCATTGGAGTGGACGTAAGATGCTACGATCTCTCCGGAGAATGCGGTGAGAAGGTTGATCTTGAAGTTTTCTCCGATCTTGAGAACGTAGTCGGTCTTGAGGATCTCGGCCTTTTCCATCGCCTCAGCATCGCTTGCTGCTGCCTTGCGGATATCGAGGAAGGCTGCGAGCATCCCGTCAAACACATCGTTGCGTGCAACGAAGTCGGTCTCGCAGGAGACGGATACCACGTAGGTGGTTCCGCCGACCTCGAGCATCTTGATCTTTCCCTCGCTCGTCTCGTTCTCTGCACGCTTGGCAGCCTTCGCGATCCCCTTCTTGCGAAGGAGTTCGATCGCTTTGTCCATATCTCCGTCCGCCTCGGTGAGGGCGTTCTTGCAGTCGGCGAATCCTACGAGCGTCCGCTCGCGGAGGGTCTTGATCTGCTCCATCGTTACTGCCATGGTCGTATGGGGTTTAGAAAATTTTTAGAGTTTGTCTCCGATATATGGAAGCAGCTTGGTGTCTCCTTGAAACGCATGGTATCAATAGTACGCCGCAGCTGGCACATAGACGAAGAAGCCGAGCGCAAACCATGTGAGCGCACCCCCCGGAAGAATCACTGAGAGGGCGAAGTAGGAGAGAAAAACTATTGCCCCCTGCTTCATATGCGTCTGCACGAAGGGTGATTGTTCCCCCGACAGCATAGTCACTACAAATCCGAACGGAGCGTACGCCACGGCAGCAATGAGCTTCTCGTGATTGCGCTTGTCTCCTGGCTCTTCGTAGAGATTTTTTACGGTCGGTTGCTCGGCCATGGGAAAAAATTATTGTGCATCGGACTCGGCGGGAATGTCATTGGACTCGAGCACTTTCCCTGCGGGCTTCTGCTCGATCTTCTTCATTTTCGCGCTTCCGTTCTCTGCATCCTGCCGAGGACGAGCGAACGATCCCTTGAGCTGATCGATAACGTACCGAAGAGACTTGATGGAGTTGACATTGCAGGGAATGAAGCTGTCCGCCATGTCGATGTCTCCAGTCGATCCGAGGAGAGCAACAACGGGAATGTGCATTTTCTTCGCCTCCTGAAGGGCGAGATTTTCATACTTTCCATCGATGACGAAGAGGACATCTGGGAGTTTCTTCATGTCGCGGACTCCCTCGTAAGCTTTGCGGAGGTCGGCAACCTTCTTGGCTTGTACGACCAGTTCTTTCTTGGTGAGACCGGTAGTGTCACCCATGGAAAGATCCTTCTCCATGGTTACATAGGTTCCGATGCGTCGCTTGAGCGTTGCAAAGTTCGTGAGAAGTCCTGGAACCCACTTGGTATCCACGTAGGGGTGTCCCGTCTCAGCAGCGAGACTCCGAACAATCTCGCGAGCCTGAATCTTGGTTCCGACAATGAGAACCGTCTTTCCCTTGGAGGTCGCATCGGCGAGAACCTTCTTCGCCTCTTCGAGCATCTTCGCGGTCTTGTAGAGATCGAAGACGTGGACATCGTTCTGTACCCCGTAGATGTACTCCCGCATTTTCGGCGACCAGTACTGTCGCTTGAAGCCGATATGCACCGCATTTGCGAGCATATCCTGGATCATGTCTGCCATGATGTGTGATAGTAAAAAAACCTTAAACCCAGAAGGTCGCGCACCCCACCGTCCGAAGGCGATGCCACAGGATGGACGCAGGAAAACGACCGAACCGAGACAAGAAAAAACATTTTCCGTCTTTTCGTGCGCGATGCAGTATATGGAAGAACGATATATTGGCAAATTTTTCCCCGCATTGCCCCATCAAAAAAAGGATTCGAAAAATCTCTCTTCCCTTTCATTTCGGACATGGTATACTCGGGGTCGGCCTTTTTGTATTTCCATACCCAAACCCATGAAGACGGTGAAGTCCCTGCTGTGTACGATCCTCGCGACAATCTTTTTGGCAACACAGAGTATTCTGCCAATCTCTGCGGCCGAGTCATCGGCTCCATCGCTTGGAGCGATAAGTTTTAAAAACGAGAAACTCGAATCCGTCTACACAAAGGTTGATAAAGCACTCGACCG
>DDBV01000006.1 GCA_002335145.1 Patescibacteria group bacterium UBA2023 | reverse complement strand
AAAAGAGGTTTTACTAGTATTTTTGATGCTAAAAATATAAAAAGCTCTTTTTTTAATTTATGATTCCAAATAGAAGGAGTTATAGAATAAGTACCATCATGATTTACTCTCATTTGAGTATTTATCTCATTTACTAATTGTTTCGCTTCTTTCTTTCTAATTCAACACTCATTTGAAAGCATTCTCTCCTCTGTTCTTTCTAAACACGCGTGAAGATACCTTGGGGTAAAAGAAGAAAGTTGATTACCATCAAGTTTGTAAGGTCATCCTGGGCCGAATCGTGCTTGGTGAAATCGAACAATTGCAAACCATTCTTCAATACTATTTAGAGCAAGACCCTTATCTCTCTCTGTTTGATGTGCTATAAAGTCTCATACCTCTATAAGAATTTTCTGATCTTTGCAATTCTCGCGTATATAGAATAAAAGGTCGGAAAAATCACTAGTTTGAAATTCTCAGTTCAATAAACGTAAAACCTTGGCTCTATATTTCATACTGAGAATGATTATATTTTAAGGAATTTTACCAACTCCTTCACAGTCCCACACGAATTTTCCTCTCACTTATCCCTTTTCATTACTACGGGTCAGAGTGTGAGCTTGCTCGCGAGTTTGAGTCGCTCCTCGGAGCCATGTGGAGCGCGCACCAGTCCCGTGAGTCCAGCCTCTCCCATGAAGACTGTCTGCCCCAGTGCGATATTCCACCGAGAGGACAATACGGCTGCGAGGATGGTGAGATCTGCCCCGGGCTCGTCGAGGCTGTACCCCTTCGACACGTTCACATACACATCATATCCGTCGAGCTTAGCGTCCGCATAGCGATTGGCGACAGCAATCAGCAGGTCGAGCTTGCCCTGTGGGATACCGCGAGCCGATCGCTTGGGATAGCCAAACTTGGTAGGAGTAGCGAGTGCCTCGATCTCGAAGAGCAATGCACGAGACCCCTCGAGCGTGATGCCGAGCGCGGAGCCTGTGAGATTCTCCCGATTCTCCGAGACAAACTCTTTTCCGGGATCGGCCATGTCTTGCAGGCCTGTCGCGGTCATTCGGAAGAGTCCTACTTCGTCCGATGGGCCGAATCGGTTTTTGAGCGAGCGCAGGATTCGATAGCTCTCGTAGCGCGTTCATTCCAGAAATAATACCGTATCCACGAGATGCTCCAGTGTTTTGGGCCCAGAGATCGTACCGTCCTTGGTGACATGCCCGATGAGGACGATCGCTGTGTCAGAGGCTTTGGCGAATTGCATGAGCTTCTCCGTGACAGCGCGAATCTGCCCTACGCTTCCAGCGACACCAGTCGACTCATCGGTGGAGAGCATGCTGACAGAGTCTACGACTGCGAGCGTGCATCACTCGGCGCGGATCGTCTCGATCACGCGGTCGACATCGGATTCGTTCACGGCTCGAATATTCCCCGTATCAACCCCGAGTCGCTTGGCGCGATTCGCGAGCTGTGAGAGGGTCTCCTCGGCTGTCGCATAGAGCACGGATGAACCAGCATGCGATCCCCATCCGGCGATCTGGAGCGCGATGGTAGACTTCCCGATGCCTGGTTCTCCCGAGAGGAGCGTGAGACTGCCTGGCACGAGTCCTCCACCGAGGACGCGAGAGAGCTCTTCACTCACGGTCGGCAGTCGCCCCGAGTCGGTCGTCATCGCCTCTATGTCGGCGAGATTCTTCGTCTCACTCGGGGTGCTATCGCCACGTTTCGATGGGGATTTCTTCGGCTCCGGCGCGGAGACGAGCGTATTCCACTCTCCGCACGAAAAACATTTTCCTTGCCACTTGGTGCTGGTGGTACCACAGGTCGAGCATACGTACATGCAAAATCGTTAAGAGTTTCCCATATGATATGAATTTTCTATTCGGAAGCTACTCGCCGTATGTCGTGAAGAGAAAATCCGAAATGATCCCAGTCGCATGACTCTCGGCAGGAGAGCTGACATCGAACGCTGATTTGATTTCCACATGTGCGAGTACGATTCCTCGACTGCCATAGAACCCATCGAACGTCTCGATGACGAGCTCGCTGATTTCGCAGAGATCCAGAGAGTTTTCGGTTCATACGGCGGCTACATGGAGTCCGATCCCTGAGTCGTCGTAGAAGAGAATGGTATAGAACCCCCGACTCCTGAGAGCCTGTGCAAGCATGCTCACCTGGAGACTTGCTGGCTCGTGAGAAGTGGGCGTTGCTTCTTCGAGGCGGACGAAAAAATCCCGAGGAGATTCGTGTTGTAGCCACTGCATTCACAGAGATTCGGTCGGCTGCATGAGAAAAGCGGTCGGTGGTACAATATCCAATCCACTTCCATCTGCTCCCGGCTCGAAGAAGAGAATATCATCATCCGACCGTGCGGGACTTGTTGAGGCATCGATATACTCCCGGAAACGTTCCCGCCTCCCGAGGACCGCCTCAGTCCTCTTTGCGGCACGTCTTCGTTGTAATGAAA
Organism: Patescibacteria group bacterium UBA2023; assembly: GCA_002335145.1. Lineage (GTDB taxonomy): Bacteria > Patescibacteriota > Gracilibacteria > BD1-5 > UBA2023 > UBA2023. Next base: position 19,011 of record DDBV01000006.1, on the reverse strand, counting down.
CCACGGACAGAAACGAGTCCGTAGGACTCAGCCTCGTGGTCGAAATGCATGCGCCAGAATCCGCATCGCCAAATCACCTGTTTTCCACAGGAAAAGAAGTTGCCATAAAGAAAAAGAAAAGGGATGGATCGCACGGATTCGACCATACCTCGGGCGCGTTACTATTTCGTGACCGATTTGAAAAAACGCAAAAAAACCGTACCCTCGTACTTCGTCTTTTTTTCGGATCGGCTATGAAAATACGATACCAGTGAGAACCTGGAGCTTACGGTCATATTGCCTCGCGTGTGGTAGCGAAAAATCTCGGACTCGCCGAGACCGAGATTCTTGAGGCCGCTTCATTCCAAGATGTTTGGGAAGCGGTCGAGGCGGGAGATATCGGAGTGCTGCCGATAGAGAATTCCTACGCCGGATCAATCTATGAGAATGTCTATGCCTTCTTGCGCTTCCGTGTCCGTATCATCGGGGAAACCCGTGTGTCGGTCCACCATTGTCTTTGGTCGCTTGAGACTGACCTCTCGGCAGTAAAAGAGGTTTATTCCCATGAGCAGGCACTTCGGCAGTGTCGGAATTACCTGGAGTCCCACGGACTTGAGCCAGTAAAATGGTACGATACCGCAGGCTCGGCAAAGATGATTGCCGAAAAAAACATGCGTGGCACGGCCGCCATAGCATCCGCACTCGCGGGAGAACTCTACGGACTCAATGCGCTCGCGCGAGATATAGAGGATCAGGATGGCAACACGACTCGCTTTCTCGTGGTAGTGCGTGACGACTCGACTCTCGAGTATCCCGATCGTCACGAAAAAACATCCATCCTTTTCGAGACATCGGACATCCCCGCCGTCCTCTACAAGAGCCTCGGAGCATTCGCGACGAACGGAATCAATCTCTCCAAAATCGAGAGCATCCCGAGCCAACGAGACCCTTTTACCTATGTGTTTTTGCTCGACTTCGAGTGACATGCTCATGATCCCTCTGTCCGACTGGCACTTGATGAGCTCGCGTACTTCACCAAGAGCGTGAAGGTACTCGGGAGCTATTAGTGACTAAGAACGGAGCCAGTTCGGCGTATCGTCTTCCATGACAGATACTCGTCTCTCTGGAACAATCTCCCCATCGAGCGAGAAAATGAACACGTCCGGACCGAATGACCCGCGGATGTGGCCTATGTCTTCAGGAGATCGAAGAATCGCATTGGAAACAAGCACTCAGGCGATATATCTCGATGGTATTCCACAGAGTATCGCGCTCATACGCCCGGCCTCGGGAGATTGTGGATCGTAGGGGAGAGACTTCGAGAGTTCCCGCATTTCGGCGTCCGTTCAGCGATATGCTTCCCGATCAAGCAGTTCGGACAAATCCCCATGCTCGGTATCGATGAAAAACGCTACGAACGCCTCATCGCTCGAACGCTTGGGAAAGAGCTCGGATTCGAGTCTATCCACATAAAATGGCACGAGCCCCTGCATGGTCGTGAAGAATGCCTCGGGCGTGTGGTAGTATTCCACGTATTCCCGGACGCTCATAATCCGTGGAACCCGGAAAAACTCACTGCAATAGCGACACATGCGCTTCTCGTTGCCTCCACGAAATTCTGATGAGAGGATACCTCGCGAAGCGATAGATGAGATCTTTTCGTGGTCATAGCGCGTGCCATGGACGAGTGTCTCGGGCGTGAGAAGCCTGAGTCCGATCTTGTGGCGCGTTGCCGTGACTGTCTCAGGGGAGAGATCGCAGAGGCGCGAATATATGGAGTATTGACGAGCGAGAAGGCGTCTGGCCTCTGGTGAGAGGAGCGCGTAGCCGGGAATCTTCCGGAGGTTGGCATCCTGCGCGCCAGCATCGGGATAGGCTTTGATCCAGAGCTCGTAGGATCGGTAGTATCGACCACCGCGATGGTCGCGGTAGTATCCGAGTTCCATCGCGTACTCCTCAGTGGTTTTGTCCGAAAAAAGCGCGCGCCGGCGAATCTCCTCCGGACTCCAGGATTCTATCCATGTCGCCTCCTGTGGCTCAAATCGCCGAGTGGCTGCGAGAGTGAGACTAGAGAGTTCTTGAGATGTTGTGCGCTCGGAATAACGGAAGTCCATGCGGATTGCCGGACGATCGGGGATGACCGTTTCGTCACCGTAACCGAGTGCGGTGAGACGATTATGGAGAGAGAGGTGATCTGCATCCACCCATAGAGAGGCAGTAAGATCACCATCTGTCGCGAGTCCCACACGATGTACACGGACATTTTTGCCGTAGAGATCTTCGCATGCTTCCACGAGTGGTTGCGGTACCTCTCTCTCTATGGATTCGCGCGATGAAAAAGAGACTTCCCGCGCATCGAGAGACAAATGCGAAACGAGTGTGTTGGCTGTTGGGTGCACTGATTGCATAAAAACAAAAGATCGTATCGGAGTATACCCGTCCATCGACCGAATCGCAAAGGAAAAAAATTGCCTCGATAGGTCTTCCGGGTATACTGAAGCCGTCTATCATTAGCCCGAGATCCCATGCGCGTAGCCGTCCTCTTTGGAGGGAAAAGCACCGAACACGATGTATCTATCGCAAGTGCGTATGCTGTCATGCGCTGGATCGAACGCATTCCGGAGTACGAGGCGATTCCTGTCTATGTCACGCGCGCCGGCAAGTTCGTGCATCATCCCGCATTCAAGGATATTCGTACCTACCAGGACGTCCGCAAGATTCTGGAGGAGAGTGATGCTGTGAAGCTCATGGCTGAGTGCTCCGGATCCTCGACACTGCGGTTCGTAGAGGAGCGCGTGGGTCTTCTCACCAAGCGACGGACTATCGAGGCGGATGTGGCTTTTCCCGTATTTCATGGACTCGGAGGAGAAGACGGAAGCATGCAGGGTTTCCTCGAAATGCTCGGCGTCCCGTACGTTGGTCCGGGTATTCTCGCTTCGGCGGTAGGTATCAATAAGATCATCATGAAGGATGTTTTTGCTTCGCTCGGACTCCCAATCGTGAAGCATCGCATTTGTCGATTCGGTGAGACCGTAGATGATGAAGCACTCATCGCCGAAATAGGATTCCCCATGTTCGTAAAGCCAGCGCGGCTCGGATCGACTATTGGCGTGAGTATGGTTCGTAATCGTGATGAGCTCGAACCCGCCTTCGAGATCGCATTTCACTACGATCGTGACGTGGTGGTGGAGGCCGGTGTGCCCAATGTGATGGAGCTCAACTGTTCCGTGACCGAAATCGCGGGAGAAATTGTCACGAGTGCTATCGAGAATCCGGTCTCGAAAGGAGGATACCTCACTTTCGATGAGAAGTACATGGCGACCGATGGGGCCACGATGACGGGCGACAGCAAGACCGTGAATATCCCCGCGCCGATCCCGGAATCCATAGCCGAGGATGTCCGCCGGTACTCCCGGATTATTTTCGACCGATTCTTCGCGGGCGGGGGAGCCCCGCGTATCGACTATCTCTACGATCAAGAGGCGGGTAATCTCTATGTCAACGAGATCAATACGATTCCCGGTACGCTCCAAATTCACCTCTGGAAAGCATCGGGGGTTCCGGAGACCGAGTTTCTCAGGGGTCTTATCGATACAGCGTTCCGCGATCATGAACGTCGCGAGCGAAACATTGACTTCACCTCCGGGCTGCTCGAAAATACCATTCGATTCGCCAAGAAGTAGGAAATGCGAATTTGCACCGTCATCGTGGAGGACCTACCGATTCGCGTTCTTGCCACCGACTCGTTTCACAAAGACCGATTGATCTGCTTCTTGCATGGATGGGGTGATAGTGCTGACCGCTGGGTCCCGTTTCTCGCGCTTGCGGAGGAAGCCGGGTACGGTGCGGTCGCGTTCGACTGGCCGGGATTCGGACGCAGTCCGCGACCGAGGGCATCATGGGGCGTAGACGAATACGCACGATTCCTCGGAGCATTTATCAATAAATATGCGAAGGATTCAAAAGAAATCGTTCTCGTCGCGCATTCGATGGGGGCGAGATTCGCCGTGCGATACGTTGTGGAGCAATCCGACCGCGTAATAGGACTCATCCTTACCGGAGCGGCCGGTATACCGCCGGAGCGGAATCGGTGGCGGACCTTCATGGCAAAGACCGCCAAAGCCATTTTTTCGCTTCCGGGATTTTCTCGCTGGTACGAGCGAGTGCGAGACCGATTTTCATCGAGTGATTACCGCTCTTCGGGAGCTATGCGAGATGTCTTCCGCAATATCATTGCCGAAGATCAACGGAGTGAATATGGGTGAATTTCCTGCCCTACACTCCTTCTTTGGGGGGAATCCGATGATCAAACACCAATCGCTGATTATCGGCTTATGCTCAACCGTATTCCCAATGCAACAGGGAAAACATGGCCCGGTGGGCACATGTTTTTCTCGGATTGTCCGAGAGAATTTTTCTGCGAAATAACAGACTTCCTCAAACGATAATGAATCCCATCAAACGACTCCTGCTCATCTACCAGCTCGAAAATTACGAATCGTGGCGATTTCTTCGGGTCATATACTCGCGTCCGCTTATCCTTTTGGGCCGGGACGAACGAAAAGAGCTTGTTTGGACACGCAAGCTCTTCGCGCTTTCGATCATGGCCGGATTTCTCTTTGCCGGGTTGTCATCTGCCCTCGTGTTATCGGGAATTCCCGGGGTAGTATGGATCCTGGGTCTTATTGCCGGGGTTGTGTTCTTGCCGGTATTCTTCGTCGTGGCGAACATGCTCCTATATCCAATCGATCGCGTTCTCAAGCATCGTATTGTCGCGAAAGCGCGGAAGCGGATAGAGTCGTTGCACGCGAGGGGTACGAAATTCATAGCCATTGCCGGAAGCTATGGCAAAACGTCACAGAAAGAAATTCTCTCACACATGCTCTCGAGCCGGCTCGAGGTCTTCGCACCTTCCGGGACGCTCAATACGCCGCTCGGGATCGCCCAGGCGATCGCAAGTATGGAACAAGGTTCGATTCCAGACATCTTCATTGTGGAGATGGGGGAGCACTACCGCGGAGATGTGGCTGAGCTTACACAATTGATACGCCCCGATATTGGTATTGTCACGGGTATCACACAGCAGCATCTTGACCGCATGGGATCCATTGATACGATCATCGACACGATATTTGAGCTGCCGATTGGACTCGGAGATCAGGCAATTTTCTACCTTGATACGGCCGATACCCATTCGCGGTCTGGTTTCTCTCGTCATGAACGGGCTATTCGCGCACGCATCCACGCGGTAGAAAGCCATACCATCGAGGATTACCGGACACTCGCCGATTTCGCTGGAGGGGAGTGGACATATGATCGCATACCACTGCGTACCCGGTTGCTCGGTCGACATATCGTCCGTCCCATAGCCATTGCCGTGGAGATCGCTCGATCTTTCGGAGTACCCGAGGCTGATATTGCCCGTACTGTGGCGGATCTTCCGTATGTAGAGCATCGACTCCAGGTGCTTCGCAATGGAGTTTCCGGCGTGACGGTAATTGACGATAGCTATAATGGCAATCCCGAATCAATCCGCGCTGCCGCACAGATCATGCATGATACTGCCGTGTCCGGACGCAAGATCCTGCTCACCCCCGGATTGGTAGAGCTCGGCTCGGAGTCTGAAGCTCTCCACCGGGGACTGGGACGAGAGATTGCCGATATATACAACCTCGTATTACTCATTGATACGCCATCGTCACGCGCTCTTGCGACTGGTCTTGCGGACGCATGATTCTCTCCAGACCGCATCATAGTCTATCCAGACACCGCTACGGCTCACCGCGAATTTTCGAAGCTTCTGAAATCCGGAGATGTGGTCATTTTCCAGAACGATTGGACGGATAATTATTTTTAGGGATCTGGTGCACTGCTCGAAATCAGGAATACAAAAAAGATCTCCTTGTACCAAACAGCATTAATGACGATTGAAGAGTTTGACAGGCAGGAATAATGTGCCACAATTACCGCGTGCGCATATACCGTGTTTTGTTTCCTATGACGAAGAGTGGAGTTCTTTGTTGTGTATTAGGCAGCATTCGGGCCCTCTGCATCGCGATGTTGTTTTTCGTTTTGTCGATATTCGCGCTCTTTGGTTCTTGTTTCTCCGTCCGAGCGGCTGATACCTCGGGATGGTGGAACGTATGAGGGACTGCGGGAATGATCCCATATTCGTATGACTCGTACTATAAGGCCCAGTGGACGGCGTTTTCGTCCACCGGACAAGCGTCCATGCTCTATCGTGATTCATTGTACGGTTCTGGGGCCACGGTCGTGACCTTGAGCGGAGGAACAACGTGGGTCACGGTCGGTTCTCCGGGATTCAGCTCGGGAGCCACCCTCGATGGACGCATCGCGATCGGACCGAACGGAACCTTGTATGTTGCGTACATCGATGCAGCCAATGGTAACACTCTGGCAGTCAAGACATTTAACGGTACTTCGTGGGTCGACATGGGATCGAGCTATTTTTCCACGATGACCCCAAACTTCTGGCTCAACCTCGTCGTCTCTCCCGGCGGCGTACCGTACGTCGCCTTCCAGGACACCGTCACGGGATATCTCGGGGTCTACCGGTATTCCGGAGGATCCTGGCAGGCGGTATGAGCCTCAGTCAACCACGCTCGAGGCGACTTCGTCAATACCACCGGCTTTGAGCCGACACTCCAGTTTTGACCGGATGGCATGCCCTACGTATCCCACTACGGAGGTCCTGGACTCCAGATCTGGAAATTCAACGGAACATCTTGGAATCTCGTAGGAGGAACGATCGCATCGGTCGATGGAGCATTGGACTATCCGAGCATGATCGTTGCGGATGACGGCACGGTCTACGCCGCCTACTACGACAAAACACAGGAATCCACGAGCCGGTACGGAAGGGTCGTCAAGTACGATGGATCGAGCTGGGTGCAAGTCGGATCCAATATCAGCCCCTCTCCGACCGGAGGTGTCTCCGGTACAGCGTTCGCCAAGGGAGTAAACGGCACTATCTACCTCCACCTTTTTAACTGGGCAACCTCCCGTGCCGAGGTCTACGTCGTGGGGGACTCATCGCTCACCATGCTTGACGAGACCTTGCCGAATAACAACGCCTCGGGAGGACCTGGACAGCTGCTCGTGAATCCTGTAAACGGACGCCTCTATTCGATAGGGGAGTGGACGGGGAACGGCCTACGAATGACCGGACTCTTCTCGTACTCGAGCATGCCATCAAGCGGGTCGAGTATCGGAACCGCAATAAACGGTGCCGGAACAGGGATGCTAAGTACCAGGGGGTTGGCGTTCGATTCCACAGGGACCGGGTATGTTTCATTCATCGACTATGCGGCGGGGCGGAATACGGACGTGATGAAGCGCGGATCGAACGGCGTCTGGACGGTGCTCTGAGGGGCCGGCGCCATCCCGACGGCGACCGGCGCGTTGACGTTCGCCTCGTATCTGGCCGTCGGTCCGGACGATGCTCCGTACATCCTCTTCCGCGATGGGACCGGCGGAGTAACAAATGGTCGTGTGAGCCTGATGAAGTGGAACGGATCGTCTTGGGTCTACGTGGGCGGGGGAGGATTGAGCTCAGGGCAGGCGGGCCCCCAACAACTCGTTTTTTCAAGCGATGGGAAGCCGTACGCGACATATCGGGATCTTGCGACGGGCTACGCCTCCGCACGCTACTTCGACGGAACCGCGTGGCAGAACGTCGGCCCCTCCGAAAATATCGTCTCGTACGCATCGAGTCTTCCGTATGCCGCCTTCGCTCCGAACGGCGACTACTATGTGGTATTCAATGATATAAGTCCATCTACCGGAAAGGGTCCGACGGTCATGAAGTGGGATGGGACAACGTGGTCTCAAGTGGGAAATAGTCGTTTCGGAACCTTTAGCGCGAACACGGTCTCTTTGAATCCGCTTGGTATTCAAGTCGGCCTGGATGGAGTGCCGTACGTTCTCACATCCGATATATCGACTTCCACGACCGTCATGGAAATGTATCTCTGGAAGTTCAACGGATCGAGCTGGGTCCACGCCGCTCCCGCCATCGGTAAATTCAACCCGGCAACCCGACTCGAAAAGGCTCCGAACGGAGACCTGTATGTTGGGAGCGTGAACACTGTGGACCGCGGTACGACCGCAGTAGCCGCGTATCCGATCACCATTCAGCGTTTCACCGGATCGGACTGGGTAACGATCGGAGTGGAATACTTCGGTTTTTCGCAAGCGGTGGCGTGGCCTGCAATCAATCCGATCAACGGCTTGCCATACGTACCGACCGTCGATCGAAATGGCCGCATATCCATCCTGTCTCCATTGCAGGTACTCAACTCCTCGACTTCGGTTGCGGCCGTCATAGGCGCCGGAACCGTTACCGTGGAATCGCCCGCGAGCATCGCGTTCCCGTCGGCCACGACGTCGAGTTCGACCCAGACGCTCAATTTCTCGGGCGGAACCTTCACGATCGAGGACCTTAAAGGAGCCAGCAACGGCTACTACGTTACCGTCTCCATGAGCGACCTCGTAAGCGGCAGCTCTACGATCGGCGCCTCGAATATCTCGGGCAACGTTTCTTCGTCGGTCGTTACGACCGGAGGGCGATCCAATAGCGCGGTCGTAATTCCCAGTACTGTCGGAACGATCGGCGCCTGATACGTGCCGATCAACTCGGCAACAACACTCGTGGAGCGTTCATCGAGTGGTGGTATTTTAGGAAGATATTCCGTCTCGCTCGACCTGCGACTTGCTGTTCCGGCCTATGCATCGTCCGGTACGTATACAGGTACGATGACAGTAACGCTCGTAGAAAATTAAATCCGAACGCGAAATCCTCGCAAAGAGTGGCTCAGATTCTGAACCACTCTTCTTTTTTTTGCACAAATCCATTACATAAGTTACATTATGTAATGGATTAAATCAGAAATATACTCTCATCCCCCGTACAGACTCCATACCAATCTTCGGCGAAGTGAGAGACTTTAGCTTGATTCACTCGTTCGGTCAGAGTGTTCTTTTTGGATCGTGTACCAATCCGAATCGAGCTCACGAAGGCTGCGATCGCATGAAAAAGGATTTCCATAGAGAGCGCGGCGAGTCTGCATAACGAGATCCGGATAATTGGTCGAGAGACGTGCGAGCGGAAAGTCCGAACCAAAATAACTCCGTAGATGACGGAGCATGCGATCGGATTCACTCTCCCGTATGCGATGTGCCCACCATCGACCAAGCAGCACGAGCGGTATGAATGCGAGTGCGATGAGGAGTATGCCAACCAAACGCCACCGAATCGACCATACTGCTCAGAGGAGCTCGTACTGCGTCTGTGCATCGTACCCGGCGACATGTGAGTACCAGCGGAGATCTAGATAGTCGTAGATATTTACCGCGGTAGCGGTTGTGATACCCAGAAGAGAGAGAGCATCCTCGTCTCAGATGGGCGGGGTCGCATCGTACCGCCGCCATTCTCCGGAGTCTGTGCGAATTTCGACCCATGAATGAGCGTCCTTACCACGCACGATCCAGGCATTCCCAAGATCGTTGGACTCACCTCCATAAAAGCCGTTTACGAGCGTTGCCGGGTATCAAAAATGCTGAAGAGTCACGGCGAGAACCGTTGCAAAATATTCACAGTGTCCTCGTCGCTCCTCATAGAGAAATGAGGCAAGATCGCGTGCCGGAGCATCTATGGAGTATGTGAATCACGAGTGGTCGCGGACGTATGCGGTAAGCAGGTTCGGACTCGCGGCGGTTTGTTCGTCGATATTGGCCCAGAACTTCTCGAACAAGAGTGTTACGTCTTCAGGGACGCTCGTCTCTGCCATAGATGAATCGAAGACGGTCGTATCCGGGAGATCGTGAAATTCTCCAGACCGATCGAGGGCGAATGACGCCCGCACATGGAGCGTGCTCCGAGTGGGTGAAGGCAGGGCGATGATGGTGCTGTCGTGAGCAGAGGAAAATGCGTTAAGCGGAGTCAGTCCATCCAGCGAGAGCCCCGTAGGAACGGCGGGAAAAAACAATCGGTCACTTCCGAGGGTAGAGTATACGATCTCATAAGCATCGTCACTGGAAGTAGTGGGATCTATGGGGAGGCGGTCACCCCATAGATCCCGGTGCCATCGGCCGTTGGCGAAGCGAGTGAATCGCTCTCATCGCCAGTATGCTCCGGAAAATCTCTGTTGATCACCTGGACGAAGGTCTTGTACCACGATCTTCTTGCTCGTATCGGATTTAATGCGCCCAACGGCATTGAGGTCTATTTCTCCGGCAAATCCCGATACGGCTTCACTCTGAGCACTTGCCCCCATCGACGAATTGTCTGTCTGGTCGGAGTCCCCGTGCGGAAGCACAAGAAAAAAGACTCCCATAAGCGTGAGGATGGATACGGAGGACAGAAACGAAGAGAGTCTCGATCACTCGGTATGAACCATAGACCGTAGAGCGAATTGGTCGGAGTAGCCGGCCGCGGACCGCAGGAGTGCCAGAGCAACGAGCAGGTACACAAGAAAGAACGCCATGAACCAAAACTGGAGAGCGAAAAGCGAAACTGCAACGAACACAAAAAGTCCGAGAAACAGAAAAAGAAATGCATCTTCGCCCTCATCCGGGAAAAGACGCTTGAGAATGAGGACCTGTATAAGGAAGACACTCCCCGCCCCCGCCATCTCTCCGGTCGAAAATGTCATGACGACCATGAATACAAAAGCGCATATGACCGAACCATTTTTCGCGAGTCGCCCTCCCCTTCCCCGACCGAACCACCACTCGAGCGCGAGGACGGTCGCAATCGTAAGAAGGAGTGACCCGGAAAGGAGGATACTCTCCCATTGAAGTGTCACGATAGCTATGCAGATACCGATAATAAGCCATTTTCCGAGCCAGCTTCCTTCATCCGGGCGATGGTCTGATAGTGCGACATTCGATGATATCCGAATTCTATTATCCGTGGTGGTCTGGTGAGTGGACGTCGTCTCGGAATGCGGCACCCTGACATACGGTTCATCCTTTGTGGAAGATCGGAGCGGATCAATACGACCGGCAAAATCTCCAGGTTCGTACTCTCGGACCATCGGGTATCCGTCTTCGACTCGTGGAAATTGTCTCGCGGAAACCGGGGTGCTCCGTGGAGCGGGCGGGACACTCACGAGGCGACGGAGTATGTCGAACCGTCCGGAGACAAAAAGGACAATCTTTCCGCCTTCTGGAGAGTCCGGCATCTCCCACGCGAGCGATCAGCGATGTTTTTCTAGAAAGGTAAGAACCCCTCGGGGATCCCTGTATGCCAGACGGATCGAACACGCGAGCTTCTCGGGAATCCGAGCGAATAAAGCTTGTCCGCTGCCGAATGGTCACCGGGAGAGAGAAAATACGCTTCTCGAAAGGATCCGCCGGGTATCCCACCATGAATAAATGAATATCCCCGCGACGAGTGCCGGCACGAGCATGAGAATCTGGATCCCCTTGATATACGAAACCGCCAAAAAAACAAAAAAGGCGAAAACGAGCGCGAATCCCACGCGCGAAAGAAACGATCGATACGTAAAGAAGTTCCGAAGCATTACCGGAAATTATCAAAGAAATTCCGCGTATCGTGTCGAAAGCATGGCATGTCCGACTGCATCAATCGGCCCACCCGCACGAGCCATGAGGCGGTGCGCGAGAAAGGGAATAACGAGATCTCGCCCATCTTCCGGTATTACAAAATCGCGTCCCGAGAGCAATGCATTGGCCCTCATGGCAAGCGCGAACGAGGCGATAGCTCGCGGAGAGAGTCCGTATGCGAAAGAATCCTCCTCCCGGGTCCAGGAAACGAAGCGCAAGAGCCCACTGAGAACTCGGTCTTTCATAGCAATGGAGCGAACCTCGGATTGCATTTTCGTGAGCGTCTCTCGATCGATGGCTTGTTCGAGACTCGCGAGAGAACTCTCCGGAGAGGAGCCGGAGACATCGGAGAGGATAGATTTCTGTCGCTCATTGGAAGGGTATCCAATGGAGACAAGACAGGAAAAACGGTCTTTTTGTGCTTCTGGAAGAGCAAACGTTCCCCCGTGTTCCACGGGATTTTGCGTTGCAATGATGAGGTGATGTTCCGGAAGGACGTAATCAACCCCAGCGATCGATACCGATCGCTCTTCCATGCTCTGCAAGAACGCGCTCTGTGTCTTCGGATGCATCCGGTTGACCTCATCTACGAGCACGACTTCCTGGAAGATCGGCCCGCAACGCACCCGAAACGCCCGACTTGCGAGATCGTAGATTTCTCCGCCGAGTATGTCCTGCGGGAGAGTGTCAGACGTTCATTGGATTCGAGCAAATGAGAATCCGAGCAGTCTCGCGAATGCCTTGGATGCAGTGGTCTTGCCGATGCCAGGGTAATCCTCCACGAGGATATGACCGCGCATCAACAAAGCGATCTCAAAGGAGCGAGCGACGGGTTCTTTGTCGTAGACGAACGGAAGGAATGCCCGGTGGAGCGTATCGAACGCGGTATTCGGCATCGAAAAAAGTTTTTTGGAGATGGAGAGAGCGACAGTATATCTGGTTCGGAGGGAAAATGGAATCCGGATTCTTTTTCTAGAATCTTCCAATATCTTTCCGACTCGATGCCGTGCTGCTGCTCTTCGATGGCTGTTTCCTCGACAAGAAGACCGAATGGGATAGTCCGAAGAAACAAAAAGACCGGAACCAAATGTTCCGGTCTTTTTGTTTTGTGAATAGGCTCAGGCTATATCCGCCCCTGCACGAGCAGCAAGAGATAGCGGTATCCATTGAGTCGACGCTCAACCTCGGCATATCCCTCGGGCGTGTAGTGCGATACCATTATCTCGTTGCGGATGGATTCGATCCGCTGTTCGAGCCTGGTCTCAAGCCGGGCATATACACCCGGAAGCTCGGACTCGGGGAATCGCAACTCGTAGCGGGAGAGTGCATCGGAGAGGAATTTTACACTCCGCTCACCGAGACTCTCCTCGAGAGCGGCGACTTCGTATATTCGTTCCATGATCGGCAGCTTCTCATCGATGCGGTCTTTGGCCTCGTCCGATATATCCATCTGTCGGAATGCCTTGGTGTCCTCTATGTCATGGAGAGAAAACTCCATAATATCATCCCACTTCGATGATTCGGAGTATTTCCATTCCGAAACATAGTGGATCATGACACCTTCCTCATACTCGCGATACTTATCCTCGAGAGATTCGAGCGACACTTCGCGATCTCCCAAGATGCAAGCCGCGCCACCGAGCGGCGTAACGACCATGTGAACAATAAACTCGCCACCTATGGATTCGCAGATATCCTGAGCCACGAAGGACGATTCAGTTTCATTCGATCCGCTCGTTTCGGACATTATATGCATTTCGTCATCGGCATAGCCAGGATCTTCCCCCTCGACATAGAGAGCCCCGGCGTGCAGCGGCATTGCCACGAGAGTCGCAGCGAGAAGAATTGTACGAGTATACTTCATGGATTTGAGAGAATTGGTAAACTACGGCAGTGTGCCGATACCCAGGAAAACGATGGATCATGAAAATCGTGACACATTTTTCTGGCATATCCGCCAATAATTTATTGACAAAACATATAAAATGATTATTGATCAATAATCATTTCGTGATTGCCTTGCTATACACCTGAAACAATATATTCTCCCTGTGTTACTCTCACCGTCCATCAGACCGGTGTTGAGCAATTCCCTCCGTCAGAGTACTGCCGCGAAAGCGACTCCATTGGAACCGTTCTGTAACTACCAGAACCCAAAACCGGAACTCGAAGACGTAGAAATGATCGGTCCGGACGAAATATCCTGAATCGCCCCCATGTACGGATCAAGTGGGTGGTCTTCCCGCTTAGCCCACGGTGCCGATGTATTATTTCCGATCTCAGAGATCGCCATACGACTGAGCAAAAAACTATCCGAACAAACGGTGGTACTCGATACGGTACGATTCCTCTCTCCAATCCAGGCCGATCGCATTTCCATACGAGTACGCCGCAATTCGCGTCCGGACACAAACAAGCCAAACATCGTGGGACGATTCAAATCTGAACGTTGAGAGATATTTCATTTCACCGCCAAAGAGGATTGACTGGGAAAAATCAGAACACGACGCGAACACAATCTGACAGCACGAACACTCGTGAACGGCGAAATAATAGAGATACACCAGGGGGAACAATACCTCTTCCGACCCGAGATCCCTCATGCGGACATCCTTTTGTGAGTCGCCCGATCGAGCGCATTTGGCATCGCTTCAGTCGCGGATATATTGAATATACTCTGGGTTCACATCAATGGAGACAGAGACTCAGAACTCCATCGTGCCCCATCCCATGTCGCGCTCGTAGTGGAAAACCAATGACTCCCCGTATGAACCGACTGGCTGCAGGCCTTCGCCCGTGGGATGACTATACCGATCAAGCTTTCTCACGAGAGTCGACCTCTCGCTTCCGGACTACGTGTCGTCTCTCTGTCGATGTTTCTCCCCGGACAAAACAATCCGGCGGTCGTAAAAGTAGCGTATTCCTGCGATCCGGACACATGTGCAACAATAAAGCGGAGACTCCAAGTCGCCTAAGTGGAACGGACTCGCTTTTCGAAACCAATCGGATATACTCGGATATGCAAGATTTTTATTCTTTCATGCCCGTAGCACTATGAATATCGATCGATTCATTGCTCGATTCATACCGATCATCGGTGCTGTATTCTTCATTATCGGACTCGGCTATCTTATCTATACAAGTGTGTGGCTCACGATCGCCTACGAGGCGAAAATCGGAGTCGGCGCATTCGCGAGTGTCTTGCTCATTGGTGCGGGATACTCGTTTCGTGAGAGCATGAGATTTTATGCCGATGTGATTGTGTGAGCGGGGATACTCCTGTTCTATGGCACGCTTGTCTACGCATCACGGACAACCGATCTCGCGGTCGCGCTTCTGCCGGAACAAGGCGGTCTGATCGTATCGTTGCTATTCTCGCTCGCGGTCGCGTACTTTGCCTCCGAACGGCGATCCAAGGAGATACTTATTCTCTCGCTTCTGGGTGCATACCTTACGCCGTTCGTCATTGGACAGGAAGATACCTGGCAATACGAGATTGCTTACAACGTCTACTTGCTCTATTTCTTCGCGGTAAATCTCGGCATATTCGCCCTGTCGCGCCGCCTCTGGATTGGTGATGTAGTACCCGCCAACGCCATCGGCCTACTGATTGGTACGACATCGTTGCATGTTCTCACACAGACGGACGATTCATCTATCGGAATCCTCGGGAGCGATCTCGGGAGCGGTATCATCTCGGTCGGAATCCTGGTCACGTATATCGCGGCGATGACTCTCTCGAGCAGCAGCTTTCCCGACAAATTCCGCCAGTTCTTCTCGTTCGGCTATATCGTCCCGCTCCTATGGTTCACTGTCAATGCCGCAATGCTCGATATTCCGCGCGAAGGCATGGCAACGCTCTACGCGGGAATTTCCGCCGCGTACTTCGGGTGCTGGTATCTCGCACGAGCGAACGAAGAGCATGCCACCGGTCGAGCATTCCTCTATGCCGGCGGAATCGTAGCAATCTGTCTCGCAGCACTCGGATTTTTTTCGGACGAACGACTCTATGCCGGGCTCGCCATAGCAGGAGCAAGCCTCATACTCTGGGCATTTGCCATGGTCTCACCCATGAGAGAGCGTGTCGCTTCATACGCGGCACTCGGAATTGTCGGACTCATTCTCACAGCGTTCGCTCCGGATACGCTCGCCGGATCGAGAGAGCTCACAATCCTTGCCGGAACTACTCCCCTCTTGCTCGCATGGTTCATGCGGGTTCGGGTACCTGACTCGGAAACTCGCGAGGCTCTGCAGCTTGTAGGGCTCCTCTCTTCCATTCTTGCCGCACTTGTGGGCATATCACTTCTTGTGGATCGAGACGTGCCGTTCGATCTCCTCCTCTGGACCATACCGGGCGTCTGCGGACTCACCTATCTCTTCATCGCACGAGACTCGCTCTCATCGAGGACGCTCGAAAACTGATTTGTCCTCGGAGCAATCCTCATCTCTACCGGATACTTCCTTTCATTCTTTACTCTCGTCGACCGAATTCATCCATTCCCGGAGACGGTGGGGTTCTGGAATAGCATCGCCCTGACGGGAGCACTCTCAACGATCGGGTACTTCCTCGCACTCGAGATCCGACGCAAAGTAGGCACGAACGATCCGGAACAGAAGCCGTCCTATCCGCTCGCACTCGCGGCATACAGCACGCTTCTGCTTACGATCCACCACCAGGCACTCGCTCTCATGAACGATCTCGGAGCCGATTTTTCCGATGGGACAAAAAATGCCCTGACGACTCCCCTCTGGATCGCCATTGCCATTTGGATGATGTACTCAGGAATCCGTGGAGGCGTATCTCACCGCCCAGAGAAAGTCCTCGGAGTATCGCTTCTCGGCCTGACACTGCTCAAGATTCTCTTCTTCGACCTCGATGGGGCCACAACCCAGGTGCGTATCATCGTCTTGATGATCGTTGGAGGAGGACTGATGGCGTTTTCTTACGTCCTCAGTCGCAAGGGGTACCTGAGTCCCGACATGCCGGACGAGTCGGATACCGCGGATTCCACAGATGAATCGCGACACACATCTGCCACACGATAGGCTCTCTTGTATATCAGCAATAACGACCCCTGGAAGGAGGTCGTTATTGCTATTCGAAAGCCTTATTTCAGAAGCTTCAGCTTCTGGGAACGAGTAAGTCTCTTGATCTCGCGCTCGCGCTCGCGCGCTTCGGCAAGCGTTGCGTATTCCTCCTGATATACCACGGACACCGGCCGCCTCCCGCGTGTATACTTTGCTCACGACTTTGCATGGTTATGCTCGTGTAGACGACGTCCCATGTCCGGAGTGGATCCGGCGTAGAGAGTCCCATCGGCGCAAAGTAGAATATACGCTGTTGCCATGCTATAGTCGCTTCTCGGCAATATCGCCAAGGTCCACATAGTCGTCAATCCGGATCTGCCAGACGAACTCTTGCACATGCGAGACGAGAATCATCGCTCCTTCATAACGATCGAGTGCTTCGGCAATGATAGGAATATGTCGGAAATTCACGTGGTTTGTTGGCTCATCGAGGATGAGCAATCCCGGCTCCATGAACATGAGCCGGGCGAAGGAGACGAGTGCCTTCTGCCCCTCGGAGAGATGACCAACCTGGGTCTTCATGATTTCTCCCGTAATAAGAAATCATGCCGCCCGTGAGCGAAGATCCTGTTCCGGGAGCTGATCTTGGCACGCTTCGATGAGCACGTCCCGCACGCTCTTGTCAAAATCTAGATTAGAGAAGTCTTGTCGGTAGTATCCTACTTTCACACCCGGTGCGAGGTGCATGCCGGCAGCTGTACCGTTTACAATGGATTCGAGCAGTGTAGACTTTCCAATACCGTTCGGCCCTTCGAGCAATACGTGTCGTCCACGCCGCACCGAGACCTCATACGGCACATCGGTCCGTTCGTAATTACGGATGATGGCAACGGAATCGAGACGTAGAATCTCTCCGCCAATCCCCTCCTGTACCGGAATATCGAAGGCCCGAATCGTCCGATCTTCACGGCGTACATCTACCACACTCTCTTCCAGCTCCTCAGCTTTTTCGCGCATCTTCTTGGCCACGAGTCGCAGCTTCCCTCCCTTGTGAGCGAAGACCTCGGCCTGTTCTTTGTTAGCCTGCGCCTCCTTCATGAGTCGGGCATTCTTCATATTCTCCCGCTCGATCCGCTTGGAGATTTCTTCCACCACAGTATGGTAGTTGCCCAGATATTGCTCGACCTTGTGTGTATGGACATCGAGGTAGTAGACCCCGTCCGTGAACGCATTGAGAAAATCGGCATCGTGCGAGATAACGAGCACGCTCTTGGGATACTCCGTGAGGAACTCCGTGAGGTGCTCGATCCCGGCCTGGTCGAGATTGTTCGTTGGCTCATCGAGCAGAAGGAGATCCGGCTCGCGAATGAGTGCGCCCGCAAGCAACAGGCGAGCCTGTTGGCCACCGGAAAATGATGACACGACCCGATCGAGCGGTGCGACAAGGTGGACGGTCGCGAGGACCTGGCCGATCAGTCCATCGAGATTATATGGTCGCTCCCCGAGTTGTGTAGCGAAAAAATCTCGCACGGTCATGACTTTGTCCTCGGGTGTCATAACCTGTCGGGCAATCGCGATCGTGAGAGTTTTATCTACATGGATTTTTCCGTACTTCGTGGAGAGCTCGCCCATGATCATCTTGAAGATCGTACTCTTTCCCGCACCATTCTGTCCCATAAGGGTCATCTTCATGCCGCGGCGCATGGAGAAATCTACTTCATCGAGAATGTGTTTGTTTGGGCCGAAATCGAACGTTGCGTTATCGAACCGGACGATGACTTCGTTGCTCGTAGTGGACATGGCTTGAGGAATTCTTGAAAAAAATCGCCCCTAGTGTAACCGGAATGGCGATTTTTCGAAATTTATTCGCGATTCTGCTTCTGTGAAACTGCTTGAAAACATGGCTAATTTCCCAGTGCAGCAGTCGGTGGCGTGAAATTTGTGGTGTATCGTGCCAATCCCTTGGTGATACGGAAATCATCCAGGTATCCATGCAAATATTCGCTTCATGCATTAGAGTATCCTATGAACGCGCGTGCAGAGGTATTAGCAGGACCGGAAGTGGAATTAGCCGCAAAATCGAGCACCCCATCAACGAATATGCGATATGTCGAACCATCCCACGTATACGCCACATGGTACCAGGTATCCGTGGCATAGCTCGTTCTGCTTCCGCACCCTCCCGCTATGACATTCCATGATGACGCATTGGATGACACGTACGTACCGAATCTTCCTGGGCACGATGAGTGGTTAAATTCAAGAGCGACTCACACATGGCTCGCCGCAATATCAAAGATTGTCTGATTTCCGGATGACAAGTTCGCAAAATTCACCCAAGTCTCTACTGTGAAAGGTGTCCCGTTGAAGTTAAAATCACTTGTAGCATCGGTAACGATATGAAGATCGGAAGAG
>DDBV01000023.1 GCA_002335145.1 Patescibacteria group bacterium UBA2023 | reverse complement strand
TGAAACATCCTGTAGAGAAAACATAATATCTCAACGTTACGAATCAAGATTATTAATTGAACAAGAGCAAATAGAAAATAATCTCACCTCTAAGATTCAAAGCACTCTACTAAAATTGAAACTAGAAATGGAAGTTAAATCAAAAAATCTGAAATTATTTGGTGGCTTTAATTAGTCGCACCACCGTCTCAATATGGTGCGTATGAGGGAACATATCCACCGGCACCACATCGGTAATGCGGTATATCCCGCTCTCGAGGAGTCGGTCGAGATCGCGTGCGAGCGTACTCGGATTACAGCTGACATAGACAATGACCCCTGCCTGGAAGGCGAGAATCGGCGCGATCGCATCGGGGTGCATACCATCACGCGGAGGGTCTACCACCAGGAAATCCGCTCGCTCCCCGGAGTCCGTATATTGCTGCAAATACTTCTCCACCGGCGCGCACACCATCTCAAGATTCGTAATATTGTTGAGTGTCGCATTCTCCCGGGCGTCCTCGCACGCAGACGCATTGATCTCTACGGACACCACCCGCTCGAACCGATCCGCGAGGACCGATCCGATGGTCGACGTACCAGCATAGAGATCCAGCGCGAGACCCCCACGTGCGGGTGCGAACTCTCGCACGATGGAGTAGAGTCGCTCAGCCTGGAGTGTGTTCACCTGAAAGAAGCTCTGCGGACGAATGCGAAATCGCAGACCGAGAAGCTCCTCGGTAATGGTCGGCGCACCGGACACGAGCCGGAACTCCCCATGCACGATGTCAGCCTTGCCATTATTTTCGAGCAGGTAGCAGCTCGCGATATCCGGATGCCGAGCTCGGAGTTCTTGGAAAAATACCAGAAGCGACTGTTCAGTCTCGGGCGTCCATTCGGGTGCGTCGGTCCGCAGGCTCATGACCACCATCGTCTCGCGAGTGTGGTGAGCACAACGGATGACGAGGTGTCGGAGGCAGCCCTCCTGTGCGCGAGGATCGTAGGTCGAGAGTCCCGATGTCCGACTCCAGGTATCCACCGCTCGGAAGATTGCATTGGTCTCGTCATCGGCGAGCACGCAGTAGGTGCAGTCGATGATCCGGTCATAGGACGCTGGCACATGGAATCCGAATCGGTATTCTTCGTGCACGTCTTCCTTGGCGGAGATGTATTTACCATAGGAGAATTCGACTTTATTGCGATATCCCTCGGTCCGCTCACACGCGACAATGGGCCGGAATACCGTATCGGACACCCTGTCTCCGAGTGGCCGGAATGCCTCACGAACCTGATCGGATTTGTACTGGAGCTGGCGGTCATATGCGATGGGGAGCCATCGGCATCCACCGTAGACCTGCCAGTGATCTGGGAGCTCTCGCACGTGGGGTGAAGGCTTTTCCACTTCTACAAGCTGGGCCTCGATGTGATTTTTCTTGGATCGAAGCACCCGGACCGACACCACGCTCTCGGGTACCGCTCCACCAGAAATAATGACGGATTTTCCATCCGGCAGGTGAGCGAGTCCCGATCATCAGAAGACGAGTTTTTCTACGAGCAGATTCGAGACAATGGTGTCTTTTTTCATGGTCCGAAAACATTGTGCGGAGTATAAGATCGAAGTGTATCGAGAAAATCGAGAAATTGAAGTCGATTCGTGCCGAGGCCCATCTCCCCGGAAGAAAAATCCCTCCGTTTCGGAGGGATAGATGAGTTGATTGCGAATATTATTCCTCATCCGACACGAGAATAATAAGGTCGATGGCGAATTCTTGACGTGTCGCTTCGTTGATTGTTCCCGCCTCCGGGTCATCGGCAGATGCAATCACTCCACGGTCGAGCTGATAGCGTACGAGCGCATCGCGCGTGATATCACCGAAGTAGGCCGTATCCTTGTGCTCGAAGTACCCGAGTTTTGAGAGGACTTTTTGAAGCTCGCGTACTCGCTTGCTCGACTCTCCGTACGCGGGGGATCAGAGTTTCTCAATGTAGCGATCAACCCGTGCCTTCGATTCGATGAGATGCTTCTCGAGTTCTGCTGCAGCAATCCGCTCAGCTTCGGTCGCTTGGCGTGCCGCTTCGGTCGCTTCCCATTCGCGCTCTAGCAGGGCTTCGTACTCCGCTCCAACCGCCTCCCGGGTCTTCGGTCCATAGTACCCTGCTCCGTAGTCGCTTTCACTTGCGATGATACCGCGAGAAATCTGGAAGTCGACGATCGCTTGGTAAAATTCATTGGAATACACCCCATCAACCGCGCCGGAATAGAGACCGAGACGTACGAATATCTCCTGCACCTCGCGAATATGCTCGGGATCGCTCGCTCGGCCGACCGCGAGAGAGAGAGCTGGCTCGTTCGCTACCGCGTCGGAGACAAATTCCTCTTTCTCATCTACGGTATCATCAGGCTGCGGGGCCGGCTCAGAGGCAACAGCTATTGATTCAGTGTTGGTATTGGTGCTCGCGTTTCAAGCGTCCGGGATCTTCGAGGACTGTCGCGAGAGAGAGGCGATGACCGCCTTGCGATCCGATGGGAAAGATGTGAGATCGATCGTGCTCACGGCACTACTTTCGGAGAGGACTCGCCCATAGACCGTGCGTTTCCCGAATGTCAGCGCGCGAATCAATCCCTCTTCCCCTTCCCCCATCCAAATATCAATCCGGTCGGCATCGTATCCGCGCTCTCCTGCTACGACGATCGCTCCGCCACGATCCTCAACGATCCCGATACCAATCCCGGAAAGCTCTATACGCGTCCCGAAGGCGTAGGTTTTGGGTGCCGCAATCATACCAGCGAAGACCTCCTTGCCGCTCGCCCCGTTCGTACCATTCCCATTGAGACGAATATCCGCCTCGTAGCTGCCGCGCAGGTAGAGCGTCTGATCAGGCTTGGGGCTGTAATACGCAGTCACAACGAACTTCTGGTATCATTCAGGGACAGATGATTCATCCGCGGCGGACGCGAGAGGAAGAGCGGATTGCAGGGCCAAGACCACAGCCAGAACGGAAGCAAGGATCGATCGCATGGATTTGTGTTTTTGGATAGTACCGCTCCATGGTACCAAATCAGATGCCGCGAAATCAAAAACACGAATATTGACGCGCGAGTATAGAATGATGAAATATATCACGAGGGCATGCTTTCGAGCATCGAGAAGTCCAAACTTGAGGCATGATTCGCGGCAGTGTACGGGCAATACTCATCGTGCTTCGTTCTTTTATCGACGGAGCTATTCACCTACAAAAAAAGCCCGGTCTGATTCTTTTCTACGCGAGGAAAATCCGATCCAGAATGTTGCGAGACGAGATGGTGGTACCCGAAAGATCCTCAATCCCTCGGGCCACGCACTCAGCGAATACGGGATCGATCCGGCTGGTCACGCCCATGCGCCCCACGCACGCGGAGAGCAATGCGAGAGCTTCCGGACGTTCGGGCGAGATTTGCGCGAGACGCAAAAGAAGTGGCGACTTCGTGCCCGCGAGGTATGCATCTATCCGTCGGATCATCTCGTCATCGATGGATACCCCTCCGCCCTCGAGTGATGACCCGGAGAGCGTTACGCAGCGGGAACGGATCGTGGGGAGTATTCTGTCAGGATACTGCGTCACGAGCGCGAAGAATATTCCGACTGGCGTATCCTCCAGGATTTTGAGCAGAGAATTGGAAGCATCGACCGTGAGAAGCTCGGCCTGGCAGAGGAAGAAATATGCCCGGACGTCCGGACCCGAGAGCGAGAATGCACGAGCTGAGAGATCTCGAGTTTGCGCTATCCGGAAGGACGAACCTTCCGGTTCGAAGACGAAAACATCGGGGATGCTCATATCCCTCGCCTCTGAGAGCGAAGGAACATACGCATCGGTCCGGGTTCGTACGAGCGTGAGTGCGCCAGACTCATCGAGCAGGACTGGCACGGCCCGGCCGACACGCTCGAATGCCTCGATGAACGGGTACGCAGAGAACGGTTGCAAAGCCTCGGAAGTCGGATATAGTGGCGGTTATGATATTCCGCTCACGCGAAAAGTCCATGCAAATCCCGAACCGCGTTGTCGCACTCCTCATCGTCATGCTTTTTATCGCGGTGACTGGTGCAGCTCTCTACTGGCTCTTTTCCTATAATACTGCCTCGCTCTCGGTAACGACCGACCCCATTGGGGCAACCGTCACTTTGGAACAAAAGCGAACGCCCCTCTACGAACGGACGGCTGATCCAATCGCGCGATTCGAGAATATCCCCGCGCTCGAATACGAGATGGTAACAACCGCTTCGGGGTACGAAACCGACCGTCGGACCGTAATCCTAAAAAAGGATGGGGCGAACGAGCTCGGCATCCGACTCCTCCCGGAGGCCTACCTGGAAGAAGAAATCCTCTCCGTCATATCTCCTGAATCCGAGGCTATGCCGGAAGCAAGGCCGCAACCCACGGAAGAGCCACAAACCGAAGAAGAAACCCTTACTGGTACCCAAACTGCCGGTGAGGATGGAGAGTCTCCGGTGGTGGAGTCGGTGATCGAAAACAATCCGAGTCCCGCCATCCTCGTGCGCCAGATGCCTACTCTCGAGATCCGTTCGGCATCCGGAACACTTCTCTACCGCCACGCTCGCGCCTGATCCGGAAACATCGTCCATGCACAGGAGGGATTTGTGTCGTTCTTGGATCGAGACATCGTCTACGTCTACGATCTGGAGTATGACCGAAGCGTCCCGATCATCGGATGGAACGATCCGATAACGAGCATACGCCGAACCCCCGACCGGGACCGGTGGATCATTCATGGACCAAAAAAAACCGCGACCTACTCACTACGAGAGTCGTCACTCTCGGAACATCCGTTCTTCACAGACTACATCTACCTGGATAATAATTCGATGCTCGGCATCATCGACCAATCCGATACCGGACGATGGAATCGTCTCGGCGAGAAATCCCCCTGATACGATGCGGTCGTATTGCTCGATCTCCGAACCAAGGCGTACCGAATCGTTTTTTCTGAGCGCGATGATCTCGAACGAATAGAATTCTCACCGAATGGACCGATGGTCTTCGATACGGAGTGACGGCATTATCTGGTAAAGAATTATCGCTAACGATCGGGCGAGCACATGTCCGCGAAGAAAATCTTCATCAATACCGCTGCACAGATCGGCGGAAAAATCTCCACGGTACTCGTGAGTATCCTGCTTGTGAATCTCCTCACGAACTATTTTACGACCGGAGAAGTCTGACTCTACAATAAAATCTACAACTACCTCTCAATCTTCGCAACGCTCGCGGATGCCGGACTCTACGCCATCGCTGTACGGGAACTCGCAAAGTATCGGGAAGATACCGAGACAACCGACCGGATATCCGGAAATGTCCTCACGATCCGAACGGTCTCGGGGGTATTCATCGTTATTGCCGCTCTCGGAATTGCGACATCTCTGGACGGGTACAACTCGCCCCTCGCGCTCGCGAGCATCGCAATTGCCGGACTTTTCACGCTGCTCGGGCTCGTGAACAGCTCCATCATGTCACTGTTGCAAGCACACCTCGATACCGGTTTTTCCTTTGTCTCCACGACCGTGGGAAAGATTGTGAATTTCGCAGCAATCATCCTCATCATGGGAATCGGATTTCCGAAATCGATCATCGATCTCGACCCGGACGCGCGATGGTGGGCGTTCGTCGCGATCATGGCAGCAGGACTTCTCGGCAATCTCATCATGACCGTGATGCTCTGGTGGCATGCACGCGGTCGCTATCGGATCGTCTTCCGATACGATCCACAGATTGCTTGGCGACTTTTGCGGGAATCAGCACCTTACGGTCTCGCACTCGTGCTCGGGGTGATCTACTTCAAGGTAGATGTCATCATGCTATCGCTTATGGAGCCAGCAAGTCTCGCTGACCACAGCATCGGACTCTATAGCGTCCCCATGAAAATCCTGGAAGTTGGCATCATGTTTGCCACGCTCTTCCTCAATTCTCTGCTTCCGGTTTTCTCCCGATCGGAAAATTCGGGCGACACCGAGAGTCTCACCCGGTCCGCCCGACGGGCCTATATCCTCCTCTTCGCGCTGGGAGCGGCAATGGGGGCGGGTCTCTTCGTGGTCGGACGAGACTTCCTTGTGCTCCTTTCGACTGCCGACTATGTCACTCCCGCATGTAACGCGGGAATATGCTCATACACATCCTATGATGTGTTCCGTATTTCCCTGCCGTTCTTCGTCTTTTCATTCATTGGACAACTCGCGACATTCGTCCTTATTGCCAAGCGACGCCAGTCCCTCCTCCTGTGGATCAACGCAATCATCACCCTCGTAAACATTGTGGGCAACGCGTGGCTCATTCCAGTGTATTCTTTTTACGGTTCGGCAATCATGACCGTGGTATCGCAGGGAATCCTTATGCTCCTGTCGCTCTTTTTCGCATGGCGCGTAGCAGGATTCCGCCCACCAATCTTGGCATCTATCTGGCTCGCGTGTGGCACGGCAGTCTCGGTATGGCTCGCATGATTCGTTTTTTCCACATACGAACCAAATAGCACGCTCTGGAGGTTTCTCAGTCACTCATTCGTACTTGCATTCTTGCTTGCGTGCGCATTCGTTCCCCTGCTCTGGCGCGAGATCCGCATGGCTCGCCAACATTAAGTCGCAATAAACCGTATTCCGCGTATAATCCGCGAAATTTTTTGACGAAACCCATGAACAGAATCCTTCGTTCTCTCTTGGCGATCACAATCGCCGTCTCCTCGTTGGTTCCGACTGTCGCAGCCGAGAGCCGCACCGTCACACTGTCGGAATTCCTGCTTGAGTATTTCGATACCATTCTTCCGACCGCCCCGAGAGCTTCGGAGTACATCGCGCTCAAATATACCAATATCGATGAGGACACGCCGCTCTACCAGGCACTGCAGCGTGCAGTATACTACGATCTGATCAATAACAAGGCGATCGCACTCGAGCTCGACCGACCAGTCATGGCATCCGAATTTCGAGCGACACTCGCCCGACACACGGGACAATCCTTTACGCTCGGATCCGACAAGCCCCTGGATGAGGCGACTTTCCAAAAGGCACTCGCATGGCTTGAAGCGAACAACGTGCAGGCGGCAACGGGTGGAGCCGCCACTATCACGTCCGTTCCGGTCGTGATCGATTCATACTCCCCCGCAGTCGAGTCCGCAGAGAATTTCGATATTCTCGCGAACGTCTACGACCAACTCCGGACCAGCTATGTGGACGAGAGCAAAGTCTCCGAGCACGACCTCGTGGAAGGTGCGATCAAGGGTATGGTGGAATCCATTGAAGATCCGCACAGCACCTATTTTCCTCCCAAGGAATCACAGGATTTCATCACAACGCTCGATGGCAACCTGGAGGGGATCGGCGCATACGTAGAAATGGAGGAGGCGGGGAAACTTGTTATCATCTCACCGATCGTGGATTCACCAGCTGAGAAAGCCGGGATTCTCGCCGGAGACATTGTCCGTGCAGTAGATGGCGCACCAATAACCGAGGATATGCAGACCTCGGATGCGACCGCGCTCATCAAGGGGCCATCCGGCACGAAGGTGACACTCACTATCGAGCGAGACGGCGAGACCTTCGATGTAGAGATCACGCGGGCGGCGATTCATATTCCTTTCGTCACACACAATCAGCTCGACACGGGCGAGCATTATGTTCGTATCAGCATGTTTGGTACCACGGTCGCAAGCGAATTCAATGCAGCACTTGAAAAAGTCTTTGCCGACTCGTCCGACACGTCCTCGCGGATTATCTTCGACCTACGGAACAACCCCGGCGGAAGCCTGGAAGAAGTCCAGGCCATGCTCAATACGTTCGTCCCTGCAGGAGAACCTATGACCGAAGTCCGCTCCCGCTACGGCATACAACGATCGATCAGTGACGGAACGGGATACAACCGATTCAAGGATCGGGACGTGGTCATTCTCATTAACGGCGGAAGCGCATCCGCAAGCGAGATATTCACACTCGTTGCCCGCGATTACCTGCCGCATGTGAAGATCATTGGAGAGCAGTCTTACGGTAAATGATCGGTCCAAAATTACTACCCCTACTATGATGGATCGGCACTCAAATTCACCATCGCCAAGTGGTATAGCGGAGGGAGTTTCACCAATATCGATGGGGTGGGAATCACGCCCGACGAGACGGTGGAGCTCGATACCGACAAGCTCAAGAATGAGAAGATCGATAATCAGCTTGAGGCTGCCAGGACGGTAGAGTTCTAATTTGACAAACGAACGCGGTTTCATACAATCCATCTCATATCATTTTGTGCCATGCGAGTGTTTGCACGTTTTTCTCCCCTCTCGTATTATCCCTCCGATGCACCGTATCGGGTCGGGTATTTCGACAGGTAAGAAGCTCTCGCTTCGGCCAATCGAACCCTCCGATACACTCGGAGGGTTTTATTTCGCTTCATTGATATCCACCCCTATGCCAAACTCATCTACCGCTGTTTTCTCCGGTGCTGACGGAACTCACTGACGAGACTTGATCGACCGCGGATTATTCGACGGTATAAAAATCCACCCCCGATGACCGGAAGATCCGATCAATGGTGATACCCACATAGTGGCCGTACCAATACGCGAGACGAGACGGCTCACGGACGATATTCTGGCACACAATGAACGAACGCCGATCATCAGTCTTTCCGGTATCATGTCAATCATGCCAGATGTTCCGAATGTTGCCCGTCTGCATTTCTTATTCTGACCGTGAGCCTCCGAATGACTCCGCGCCGTCCATGGGAAGAATCCGAGAGGCCAGAGCGATATTGAGATGATCGTCCTACGCAACGCTCACGCACGTAATATTCGGGTGATAGAAATGTCACCGGCCGAACACGATGGAACCATGGCGATCGCGCAATGACTCTCTCATCTCCTCGTACTCGCACTGTCTTTGAGTGCCGCAGGCAAGACAACATTGTTTCAGAATGCAGTATTGGCTCCCTGGAAAAAAACACCAACAGACACAATCGTTGATATGATCTCGCGCAATCCGTGGGTTCCGGAAGTATGGGGGCATTTCATGACATCCATCAATCGATCGCGAGGAATCCGTGTGGCGTTCCATGATACGCTCAACAAACAGGTTGCCCCGGAGCTCGCCACTCCCAATACGAGACGGGTCGCAGCCTTTCTGGATCACCATGAAAACCTGACAGACATAGGACAGCTACCCTTCATTGGCGAATGTATACACGATACCCATGCCCTCGCGGAAGTTGTCTCCAGTATCAAATCTCAGGCAGTGTTTTCCGTTTCGGAAAAATAGTACCTTGCATACAATACGCGCATTCCTCCACGTATGCGCCACTTTTCCATCGACATTCACAAGTACGAGATCGCCGACAAGCTTATCCTGTCGGGGATTTCGCTCGTCATAAACGAAAACGAACGTATCGCGATCGTGGGGCCGAACGGTGCTGGCAAGACCACCTTCATGCGAATCGTCTCAGGCATGATTACGGAATACGCCGGAACCGTGGAGAATGCTGGTAATATCTCGGTAGGATACGTGGAACAGATCCATTTCGACGAAGAATCCCGTACCGTGCGAGACGAGCTCCGGCTCGCATTCGCCGAGATCCTCGGAGTGGAGCGCGAGATACGCGAGGCCGAAGCAGCGATGGAAGCCGATTCGAGCAATATGTCCGCCATCGAGCGGTATTCAGATCTGCTCGATCGCTACAACAACCTCGATGGGTATTCCTACGAATGAAGAATTGTGCGCGTAGCACAAGGACTCGGCGTGGCGGGACTCCTCGATCAGCGGATCTCCGAGGTCTCCGGCGGACAGCGCACCAAAATCGCGCTCGCGAAGGTCCTGCTGCTCGCGCCCGACTTCCTGCTCCTGGACGAGCCAACGAACTTTATTGATCTCGCTGGGGTAGAATGGCTTGAGTGATATCTTGCCGATACCTGGAAAGGTGGATATTGCATCGTAAGCCACGATCGCACGTTCCTCGACAACGCCTGCACCAAGACGATCGAATTCTTGCCGGAACAGCCTCCAACCATCTACCATACCGATTATACCGGCTATGTAGAGTCTCGAAAGAAAGCCCACGAACTCGCCGAAAAAGCCTACGAGATACAACAAATCCATATCGAGAGCGAGAAAATGCTCATCAACCGGTTCCGAGCAGGATCACGCGCTGGCATGGCCCAGAGCCGGAGCAAGGCACTCGATAAGCTCGATGTCATGGAGCGGCCAACCGCCCGGGCAGAGCCGAGATTCCGATTCGAAGGACTCAAGGAATCACCCCAATGGATCCTGCGGTTCGAGGATGCGTTTATCGGCCGAAAAGAACCTCTCTTCTTCATTCCGGAGCTCGTCATGCAGCGCGGAGACCGGGTAGGGATCGTGGGAGAGAACGGCGTGGGGAAATCGACATTCCTCAAGACAATCCTCGGACAACTCCCCCTCCTCGATGGTCGGATGCACCGGTGAGCGGATCTCACGATCGGCGTATATTCGCAGCTGCACGAAGAGCTCGTGCGAGACGAAACGGTATACAAGAATTTCGAGCGTTACGGCCTCCCATACACCCGCGAGAAGATCGCGGCCGTCATCTCCGGCTACGGACTCAGCTACGAACATGTGGATCGGACGGTACGATCACTCTCGGGAGGACAGACGAGCAAGCTCCTCTTCGCTATGCTCGGATGTATACCGTCAAACCTCCTCGTCCTCGATGAACCAACCAACCACCTTGATGCCGAGAGTCGCGAAGCTCTCGAATCAGCGTTGGAGCGGTACACGGGATCGGTCCTCTTCATCTCTCACGATCGATACTTCGTAAACAAGGTCGCGAAGAAAATATGGGTGATAGAATCGCACGAGCTGCGTGTGAGCTACGGAAACTACGACGACTACAAACAGAAGAAACTCTACAACCTCTCGTACGAGACAGTCCTCATCAATGACGAAGGCGAGATGGACCTCTTGCTGGAGGAGAAGCTCGGCACGGCCGAGGCCAAGCGAATCAAGGAGAAGTACGCGCGAAGGCGCAAAAAATAACTCCCCGAGGGGGAGTTATTTTCGTATCGATCCAAATTACACACCTGCTTCGTTCTTATTGACGAACTTGATGGTTGCCTTGGCGGCTTCCGGGAGTCGGACGAACTTGGCGGCGATCATGGTACCATCGGTACACACGGCGTAGGCCATCGTGCGCCTGTCTCCATTGATCGAAGTATCGATGAAGCGGATTTCCCCCGTGAGCGTTACGCTGTTTCCGGTATTGAGACGCTTCTTCGTATCGTTTCCATCATTGGGCGTATCCACCGCGCTGGTACGGACGATGACATCCGTTCCATGAATCTTGAGCGTCCTTTTTTCCCCAAGTTCCGAAGCGATATTGATCGTAGCCCGGGTGGTAGTGAGTTCCGCGGCATCGCGAGCTTGGCTTACTTGCTCGATCTTGCTCACGGTGGTAGGACCATGATCATGTCCGCGATCCTTGACTCCGATATTGAGACGGGGCTTCTCGACTGTGGCGTCAATATCCTTGGGCTTCGGAGGAGGAGTCTTGTCACCACCCTCGGCCGGAGGAGGAGTCTTGTCACCACCCTCGGTCGGAGGAGGAGTCTTGTCACCACCCTCGGTCGGAGGAGGAGCCTTGTCCCAACCCTCGCTCG
>DDBV01000035.1 GCA_002335145.1 Patescibacteria group bacterium UBA2023 | reverse complement strand
GGGGAAACCAGCGGAAACAACGCGGCCGGCGGAGGCGGCAAAACTTGAGACAAAAGAAGAGCCGCCGAAGACTCTAGAGCAAGCCTTGTCCGAGCTACGAACAAAACTCGCACGGTTTCCGGAATGAAGCTATGACCGGACCTGTGTGGAGTCCATGGACGCCAAAATATACTTCCGTGGGAACGATAACTTCATTACCCCGGATGACCTGAGGGACATGGGATGACAGGATTTCATCAAGGCTTTGGCCAACCAGGGCGTCGATAGAACCATTCTCAGTCGGCTCGAAGAAGGTCTCGCGAAAAAACAGGATATCTATTTCAACGGCGGTGCCGATCAAGCAACCAAATTCTGGGAAGGAACTCGACAAGTCGTGAGCTGGATCAGGAGCCGATAGCAATCGGAACTACCGAACTCGCAACCCCGGCTGCAGCAGCAGCGTTGGGTCGGAGCAGGCTCCCGAACGGGCGGGCACCCGGTACCGCATACGGAACTCTCCCGATTCCCCCGGCTTGGTCTCGATAGTGGTGGAGAGCGTCGTGAGGGTCGGGTACGTATCGGTTGAGACCGGAGCCGTGGCGTCTACGAGAGTGGCGCCTGCCGGTACCGCGAATCTCACGTGTACGCGGTTGCGGGCATCTCACTGGATCCGCAGCAGCTCATCCCACCGATCGGACGGCACCGAAAAAGCAGAGAGTAATCCACGGATCGCTGCAGAATCAGCAGCCGTAAACGAGTGGCGTGATGAGAGAGTGATCTTGTGGACGCACAGGGCCGGATCGGAGGAATCAATTTCGCTCTCAAAGGAGAACTCCCGCTGCATGTAGCGATCGGACTTATTCCCCGAAAGCGATGTAAAAGCGGGATAGATCCAGTCTCCTGCGGGATCGCGCTGTTTCCATGCTCCATTGAATCCGAACGCGGCGGCTAGAGCATCGAGCTGTCGATTCGCGATACTCGAAAAGAGGATTTCCCCATTCGAGGCATTATCCGAAAGGAGGCTCGCATATCCCGCAAAATCACGGCGCGAAACGAGGCGGCGAGTGAGCTCATCCGCGAATTCGAACAAAAACGATTTCGGCGAGACGAACTCGTCTTTTCCAGTCTGCTCATAGGGCTGGATCTTCGCCTCAGTGATAACAGAGAGGAGTGCGGAAAAATTCTCAGCGGTAACATCGACCCCGAGCGATGGTATCCGGACGGAGCCGTACTCTCGAAGAAATTCCTCCACGATCCCCTGATGGATAGCGAATACTCCATCGAGCGACTCGTACCCCGCCTTCTCGAAGAAGAAATTCACCTTCTTGGCGGTTTCATGAAAATCAATGAAGTAATTCGCATCGCGCAATCAGAAATTGGCCGTAAGCTCCCGGAGCGGTGGCGGAGGGGGCTCGCGGTAGGGCGCGATTTTCCAGTCGATATCGTAGACATCGTACTTCTCGAACTGGCGGACACGCCCCTGGTAGAGCTCCGCAAAGAAGAGCGTCCCCGGAAATCCTCCGGAGGCGCGTATCTCGTCACGGTTTTGGTTCAGTACGAGGTAGCGCATGGGTTTGGTTTCCCCAAGAGCGGTGAGGAGTCCATCGTAGTTATCGAGGAGAGACCCGAGAATTTTCTCCACCCCGGAGAGACGGTCGAGGTTTTCCGAGAGCATTCGGTCGAGCGATGGATCACCGGTTGTCCCGATCGCGCGGTACGATAGTATCGCCTTTTTGAGTTCATCATGAATCGCTCGCAATTCTGGCTCGATGCGGGAGAGGTAGGCGGTCGCGGAAAATCCGGTCTGATCATTCTGGTTATCCGGATCCGGGAGAGTAAAGATCACGCCTCCACCCTGCCTTTCGAAATCATCGACGATAGTGACAAGTCGTTGAAGTGCGTCCGAGAGGGCGTATCATCCGTCTGAAGCGTTCGCGGCCACACCCACCTCGTGCGGGAGAAATCCCGAGAAAAGCGCGATGGGAGCGAAAAGAATCCGTGCGCGTGAGAAAGACGACCGAGCCTCTCAGAGGGATTCATACGCGGCCGAAAGCGACGATGATTCACGGGTTTCCATGAGTGTCTCGTATCCTCGCTCGATTTCGGATTTTACCGTAAACAAAACAAGTGCAATCAGTCCGGCCGATACTACGAATGCTGCCGCAATGCGCCAAGATGCACGCACTCCGATATCAACCGCTGCGGACACCGTCCGCCACACCCGCGTAGCAAACGGGGGTGGGAGTCGGTAGAGATCGGGATATATGCCGATCGCAGATACCGGCATGAGTCGGCGAATATCGAGCGAGTTGGCTCGGAGGGGAGGCAAAGGACGGACGAGATCGACCGCCGCAACCGCGCAAACACAATGGACTCCTCGTGACTGCTTTTTCCGTGCCGGAAGCGCGACACTCTCGGTCGACCGCGGACGAGACGGAGAAAGGACGATAATCTTTTCGAGTCGAACCGCGAGAAGCGGCAGATCCGTCCCCCCACGCAGGTCGCGCACCATCGGTCGCCCAGCGTGGCGCACGCTCGAGACCTTCGCGAGCCCGAACGCACGACTCACATCAACCGATCCTCGCTCCGGAGACTCGGATGCGGGCATGAGATCGCGGATCTGCTGGTACGAAATCTCCATCCTCGTTGATAAACTGGGAAAATCCCCTATACTCGGGGATTATACGGAAATCCTAAAAAAAGCGAGATGAACGAGCATGATACGATCGTCTGTCCGAACTGCGGCACGAAAATAGATCTCGATGCTATCGCCCAGCATCGCTACGATGAGCGGCTTCGGCAGGATGCCGAGCGACTCCGAAAAGAGCTCGAGACCGAAAAGGAAGCGATCAAAAAAGAGTATTGGCAAAAGGCCCAAGAAAAAGCCCGTGAGAAAATCGAGGAAGAATATCGACAAAAGGACCTTCAGCATAAAGCCCTGGAAGAAGAGGTGACCGCGCTCAAAAAGTCACAGGAAGAAGCAATGAAGAACGAGCTCGAAATCCGCAAGAGAGCGAGAGAACTGGAAGAAAAACAAAAACAAATGGATCTGGAACTCGCCCGCCGTGAGGATGCAGCACGCAAAGAAATGGAAGAGAAGTACCGGGAAGAATCCGCCAAGGAATCAAAGCGTCTCTCCGAAGAGACTGCAGCCCGATTCGAAAAAGAACTCCGGGACAAAGACGAGCAACTTCGAATACTCAAGAAATCCGTGGAAGAGGCGGGTCGCCAGGCGAACCAAGGATCACAACAGCTCCAAGGAGAGGCATTGGAGCACGAACTCGGACGTCGGCTTCGCGAGGCTTTCCCGAATGATGCAATAGAAGACGTTCCCGCTGGCGCGCTCGGTGCAGACCTCATCCAGACGGTACGCGATCACCTCGGACGGGATGTCGGGATCATTCTCTGGGAATCCAAGAATACCAAACAATTCTCGCCGAAGTGGATACAAAAGCTCCGGGACGACCGAGTCCTCGCGAAGGCGGATCTCTGCGTCATTGTCTCATCGGTCTTGCCGGAGGGAGTCGAACGCTTCGGGCAGATCGATGACATATGGGTCTCAGAGCTTCCCTATGCCGTGGCACTCACTCATGCCCTACGAAACCACCTGCTCGCACTCTCCCAGACCCGTGCGAATATGGAGTGACGCGATGAGAAGATGTCCGAACTCTACGAGTATCTCTCGAGCCAGGAATTCCGATCCAAGATCACAAACGTCGTTGAGGCGTTCCGAGCGATGCGCGATGACCTCGATACCGAGAAGCGATCCATGCAGCGACAGTGGGCGAAGCGTGAGAAGGAGCTCGACCGAGTCATCGCAAATACGTCGCTGCTCTATGGCGACATGCAAGGGATCATGGGACGCAGACTCGAACCGATCCGCGTACTGGAGCTCGATGCCGGAGAAGACGAAGAAGAGATCCGCAACCCTTCTGTCCTCCCCGTATAAAAAATTTTGCGTTCGCAAAAAATTTTATATAATCCGTCCACTTTCGGGATTCGCCAAGTGGTAAGGCAGTGGACTCTGAATCCACTATTCGGGGGTTCGAATCCCTCATCCCGAGCCATGAAAACAGAAAGCCCCGCCCGTCGGGGTTTTATTTTTTCATAGATTCCTAGGATTCGAACCCGAACCCAAGAGTCGCCATACCTGGCGACTCGACGCAAGGGAAGCGGACCACAGAGAGCGACCGAATCCCTCATCCCGAGCCATCGGAAACCCATACTCCCGCACAAGCGGGGGTTGTACTTTCAATAATTCGCCGAGTAGAAACGGACCTTGCCGAAATGGTAAAACGGTGGGGGTTCAGCGATTCAGTACCATCCTACCGAGGTAGCCGAGCGTGTTTTGCCAGAGTCACAGAAGAAACTCCCTCCCAATTACGGGAGGGAGTTTCTTCTGTGACGGCAGGGTCTACTTCTTGAGATCGAGCACGTACGGCAAGAGCCCCATATAGCGAGCGTTCTTGATTGCGCGGGCGAGCTCCTTCTGCATCTTGAGTGATACATTGGAGTAGTATCGAGGTACGATACGGTTGAACTTCGTGATGTACTTCTTGAGAAGTTCGACATCCTTATAGTCGATCTTCTTAATTCCTGCCTCCGTAATGGGGCAAGGCTGCTTGGCCTTCTTGGACATAATGATGGAAAATTATTGGATTTTATCGTCGAATACCGGCTCATCGAACGCGGAATCATCGTGGTCGTATTCCGAAGCGTACCCCCCTTCTTCATACTCCTTCTTAGAGAGGAAGATGAGATTGCCAACCACCACCTCCGTCTTGAAGAGGCGGGTCCCGTCTTCGCGGTCGATGGACCGAGTCTTGAGGTGCCCCTCGACATAGACGAGCTTCCCCTTGGCGAGGTACTGCTCGCATCGGTCAGCCAGGATGCCCCAGGCACTGCAGATAGTATACTCTGCCTCGGTTTGCTGCTGCCCCATACCGTCCTTGTAGGAGCGGTTGGTCGCGACCGTGAAGAGGGCGACCTTCTTACCACCCATGGTGGTTTTTACGAACGGCTCCTTTGTGACGTTCCCGACGAGGATAACTTTATTGACGGTTCTCATTCGCGGACAACTTGGGGCTATTCTCCGTCATCGAGACGAACGAACACGAATCGCCAGAAGTTCTTCTTGAGATTGAAGAGCTTTGTTACCGGGATGATTCCCTGCCCATCTCCTTCGAGAACGTAGAGGAAGTAGTATCCAGTCGCGCTCCCGCGAATCTTGTACGCGAAATCCCGAACGCCCCACATATCCTGCGAGACCTTCTTGAGCCCGTTCTCGGCGAGTTCGCTATCGATCTCGGCGAGAAGGGCGGTACGATCCTCGTCCGAGAGCGTCGGATCGAGAATTCCCATGAGTTCATACTGTCGCATGTATCCTATGGATTAGCACCTTGCCTGGTGTACCAGCAAGGAAGATATAGAAAAAAGTGCTCGAAAGCGCGGGAATTATAGGAAGAAATGCACGGAACGCAAGACGGAAGAAGAAAAATTTGCGATTCGGATTTTTTTTTATATAGTATGCGCACCCTTCGCCGGGGTAGCTCAGTGGTAGAGCAGAGGCCTGAAAAGCCTTGTGTCGACAGTTCAATTCTGTCCCTCGGCACCACTCACATCTCGGGTATGCGCGTTCTTCCCTGCAAGAAACGCGCTTTTTTTGCGCTTCCGATACAAGGTCCGCGGGCCTCTTAAACTGAAAGAAATAGCCAAATACAAACCGATCAAATGCCGTATGTCATTGCCTTTCGTGCGACCCGCTTATATCAATATCAAACTATCTATGTTCAACCTCACTTCTCTTCTGTCTTACATGGACGCTCTGCGCTCCAGTACGGCCGATCTTATTCGTGCTTCTCAAACCGTTGCTGATGATGGATCTCGTGATTACTGGCTCAATCTCATCCCTACTCTCTCGGAGGATCATTTGATCCGTCTCCGGGATATCCTTCTCAACGAAAAGCACATGCTCGAACAAATTGAATCGGAGTACCAAAAGGAACTTGCTAAAGCAAATCGCGAGCAACTCATTGCATGGGAGGAGTTCAACAAAGTCTCCGCGTAGTCCATTCGGGGGTATCGGGGGTAGCACCCCCGATATCTACACCTTCGGGAATGTCCTCCAAACCCCGTAGGTACTGCCTCCTGCCCTCGATCTATTCGATCGGAGGCTTTCTACTTCCTGCTTATCCACCCCGCGACGTGCGACCCCGCAGGGGTCGCCTGTTCTGTTCTTACCGGCTCCGCGTAGGGGTCCGAAGGAAATCCCCGAAGCGAGGGCCGGGCAATACTGGAATCTCTCTCGTTTCTTTCTTCAAATCTCGCGAAGCTTTCGGGGTTCGGGGCAGAGCCCCGCTTCAATCCGTCCGAGAAAAACGGGCATAATAATGCCCGTTGGTAAATCAATACACAAAACGTCCGTTTTCGGCTTGCCGATGGTAACGCCGCAGTTGTCCTTTATCGCAAAACTTGGCCAACTCTAAAAAGCGAATGCCTATCTATTAACGCGCCTGTTCTATGAAAAGAGTGTTCCTTTCTTTCTTTCTGACTCTGTTTCTGTACTACCTGTGCAACTGGGCTGTTTCTTGATTTTTATTTGTGCTTGAAAATTTCGGTCTTTTTCATCTGATTTTGTGAATCTTGCTCTGTTTTGCCTTTGGATTCTTCTATACCACTCTAGAAGAGTTTGATAATAGTCCCCCTGTATGAAAAAAAAATCCAAATCAAAACGAAGATACCGCCTCCGGCGCGAAGACATAATCCATGTCGGTCTCGATAACCTCGAACTCTACTTTTCAAACGATGATGCTCTGCTCTTCGATTTTGAAAAGGACCTCAACGTGGATGGTTCGCCCGAGGGCGATACCGTCATCCATGGTATGCGTTTCAAGTACTCGCTCGGGTTCGCTCCTTCGGGATACGCCAAATCCATGAAATTCTTTCTTCTGGAGAACGTGTACGACCGGAACGTGGACGCCCTCGTACCCGAGGCGTTCAATGTCTTCTCGATCTTCTGGGGAGACGACAATCCCGATGTGAAGATTCGCGGACGCAACAAGGTCGTCTTTCATTCGACCTTCTTCATGTATATGGAGCGATTTATCGGTGTTACGGATAGTTACTCGTGGCTCTACGATTTCATCGTCTCGAATTTCCGTATCGACTTCTCCCGGTCCCACCTCCACCGCTTCGATATCTGTGTGGATATCGCGAACCTCGAAAAGTGCGATCTCATCCCACGGTTCGACAGTACCCACTTTTCGGGCCACATCGGGAAGATCAAGGATCAACCGGGATACTTTGAAACGGACTATATCAAGCGCAAGTCTTCGGACAAAAATCGCAACTACTTGATCCGTATCTACGACAAAATCGAGGATACCCGCGTCAAAGGGAAATGGGCATTGTTCGGCCACCTCAACCAGTACGATGCCGTTACTCGTATGGAAATAGAGTTTCGGTCGGATTTCTGCGATGTGCTGACCAATCCCACCCCGGAGGGCGAGGTCTTCGATCTCGAAAACGACCTCTATACCGTCATCACGGCTATGGACCTCCTCTTACGTCCCGGGGATCTTCTTGGATCTATCTTCCTCTCGAAGATTTCAAAGTATACCAAACTCTTTGACTCGGTGTCTGGGTGGCAATTACTCGCCTTCCGGCCCTATGAAAAGAGCGAAAGCGATCTTGAACGCCAGTATCTCCGTCTCGCTCACATACCGCGCGACTACATGTCCCGCTTCCTCGGTTACGCTCGGTCTATTCTCGAAAAGACGAGCGTTTCCGGCTACTGCCAAGCGTTTCTCGGCGTTCTCATAGAGGACAAGCCCACGAACGCGCGGACCAATAAAAAAATCGCGTCCTCTCTGATTCGGTCTCCCGAGATTCTCATACGGGAGGTCCTTCGGTACGCGTGCGTCCATCTCCCGGTGGATCGCCTCAAACTCAATCGCGTCCTGCGCGAGTTCATCTTTACCCCAAAAATCAAACTCCATGCCAAACAAAAAGACTTCCCCATCGACCCTGACGAATCGTGATTGTGGCAAGAAGGTCCTGCCGTGGTTTCTCAAACATAAAGAGATCCATTGGACGTGGGATGATGTTCGGGTAGTTCTCTCGACTTTCGATGATTCGGACCGCGAGAGATTCTGGCGTAGATTCTCGCGCTACTGTCCGAACGGACAAGCCCTCTCCGGCCAGAATGAAGAAAACGCCCGTAACGCTATGCGCTGCATCGCCCTTATCCTTGATACTTAAACCTCATGTTTCTCTCTCTGATGTCCATACTTCTTGTCGTCTCGCTCTCGCTCAATGCGGTCTTGGTCTTGCTCTTGCTTCACTCCCAGTTTTCCCCGAAATCGACCCTTGCCGAGCAGGTCGCGCATCTCCGGCAAGTCAATGTCTCGACGTGGAACGAGCTCGAGCAGATCCGCCAAGCTTCTAAATAATCAATGCCCCCCGAAAAGGGGGCATTTTTAAGCCAAAACACGCATCAATATTATCGAAACTTGCTACTTTTGCAAATCTCCATACGATTATGGCTATTAAAAGGCAATATTCAAAGATGGCTGCAAAGCAACGCAATATGATAAGCGTAAAGGCTGATACCTTTGAAAAATTACAAGCTCTTGAAATTTCCGTTGCGGGTGTTCAGTTAGAGACTATGGATCAAAAGGTTGGTCATTTGATGTGGTTCTTTGAACATTACAAAAACAATAATTCAAAATAGTTTTTACATATAGTAAAAATAAATTTGACATTAACCCCTCTTGACTCTATAATATCTTCGTACTTTCATAGTACGATATTTTCTACCTGTAAGCCATATGGCTAAAACCAAAACAGAACGCGCACCCCGGACCGTCCGGTACTCTCAAGATATCGGGCAGGACGGAAAGATCGAAGTCGCTACCTATCAGTACACGCTCCCGAGCGGGAAACGCGCCGGCGAGGTGCTCGACCTCTTGGAAATCTCCACGACCAAAAAGAAGTGGTCGGACGAGATACATGCCTACTACGACCGGGTCAATACCGTTACGCTCACTCCCGAACAGTTTCAAGCGATCGTCTCTTACTTCTCGCGCCCGGCGGCCGCATAGAAGGCATAGTCCGCCGCCGTCAACGCCGGTATCGGCAAACATAAAAGGCTCCCACACTCGAAAGGTTTTTGCCTCCTTCCGGTGTCGGGGCTTTTTTTACGGGTCGTCTGACCCTCCATATCTCCTTATCCATTCCTATGGATCTCCGCGTTCTTCTGCTTGCTGGTGTCGGTACCGCTACCGCGATTCTTACCTCCGCCGTTACGATGTCGGGTGGTGTGATGCAATTCGCGCCTTCGGATGAAACGATGCTTTCCGATGCTATGGGCAACACTCTCGCGAGTCTTACCGCCTTTCTCGGGTACATTCTGCCGTACCTCGGAGTAGCCGTAATCGCCGGTCTGTTCCTTACAACGGTATACGGTCTCGTTACGACCCGTCTCACCCGCTAAGCTCTTGGGGGAGGGTTCTCCCCCTCTTTTTTTCAATATGTCCCACGTCTTCCTCGCCGTCTCCGACTTCCTCACAATCTATGTCTCGTTTTTCGGGATATTTCTCGTCCACTTCTTGGCCCTTGTAACCGTTTTGTATGTCGTCGGTGGCGTGGTAGGCTTTCTCACTTTTAGATTTCTTCGACGATAGCATGGAAACCGTTTACACCGTTCATCTTCAAGGATATACCGGGTCGCTCTTGCCGGAGCACTGGGAAATCCTGCGTCTTCAAGACGATGCTCTCTTTCTCCGCTACGATTCGGTCATATACCTCGTCATGGTCTGCATGCTTACGGTCTTTCTGTGTTGGACAACCCTCTCGCTCTCCCTCTGGTCTCTCAAATCCGGCTTTTTATCGCGTTTCCC
The DNA here is from genome assembly GCA_002335145.1 of Patescibacteria group bacterium UBA2023. Classification (GTDB taxonomy): domain Bacteria; phylum Patescibacteriota; class Gracilibacteria; order BD1-5; family UBA2023; genus UBA2023. The sequence goes on along the minus strand of DDBV01000035.1, from coordinate 5,921 downwards.
TCTTGTATGAAAAAAGTAATTCCTCTCCTTCTCGCGGCCCTCGGGAGCCTTTTTGTCTTCATTGGATGTACCGATCAGGCGCAGGCTATTCGCATGCTTCAGGCGGATCGTCCGGTCGTTTATTCCACGAGTACCGGAATCGTTCGGTACTGGAACGGCTCCGCCTTGACGCAGGTTGCGACGAGCGGGTACGGTCTGTCGTACCACCACGGTAAATTCATTTGGTGGAACGACGCTCTTGACCGTTTCGATTACGTCCTCCCGTCCTCGCCGACCGTGATTCGGACGTATTCCACGCCCGTCTCGCTCGGGACCGGGGCGATTCAATCGTCCTCGAACGCCCAGTGGACCGACTACGGATTTGCGTATGTGCGACAAGCAAGTACGACCTCGGAGTTCGTATTTCGCTCGTCCGTCTCTCCGTATCCCGTGTCGGTCTTTTCCCGCTCCCAAATCATCCCGGGATCTCCCTCGTCTCAATTCCGTCTTTCCAACTACCGGGTCGGTGCAAACGGAAACCTCTACTTTGCCTTCGAATACATTACCGCCTATGCCGGCCCGACTCCCGATGATCGCGAGCATGTGGTGTGCGAGTTCGTCCCTCGGCCGTTCTCGTTGGTGTCCTGTGTCTCCACCGGATACGATGGCATGGCCCAACTCGACACTGACGAGGACGGTCTCTATGATGCGACCGTTTATCTTGGACGCCAGCGTAACGGTTCGGGGACCTACTATACCGACGGTACGATCAAAAGGATATCGTTTCCTTCGGACAATTCGCCCGTGGGGCGGTACTTCGACTTTGACGTGATCGACCCGGACGATATCCGCCTCTATAATCGCTTCTGGCCCCAAACTTCTACTGGTGCCTTTGTAAACCTTCTTGTCTCCACTTACTCTCTCAACATCTTTGAAACTTCCTCCGAGTTCTCGCAGGTTTTCCTCGAATACATCCCCTACTGTTCGTACGATGACGGCGGCGTCTGTACGGCCGCTTGATACCCAAATCTTCCGACTTACTCGTCTTTCTACGACCTCAACTCCTACCCCTACTATGGGAACCAGTGGATCGACCTCTTCTCGGCCTCGACGGGTAGCGACCCTTTCTCGAATCCGAACGGCGGACGGGACGGAGGAGGATCGTATACCGGGTCTCTCTCGTTCTCGACGGAGGAGCAATCATGCGAGCCGCAATACTTCAGCGGTGCCACGCTGACCGAGTACTCTTACTCCGGGACGCTTCTTGCCGACTTCTCCAACTCCGGCGTCAACGGACCCTACGGATTCTCCGGTGCCGGGGCTTCCACGCTCTATTACGGTACCGGATCTTCGCTCGATCCCGGATGGTCCGAGTCTCACGCTATTCTCAATATCAACTCCTCTTCCCACTACTTCGGAGAAACCGGGATTCTCGGGAGTGGATTCTTTCGCTCCGAGGGAGCGACTTCGGTCCGCTATGTCGGTCAAAATTCTTCGGTCGATTCGGGAGATCTCTCTTTTGGGTACGATATCGTCTCCGGCAATCCCGACGATTGGTATGCTCTCATCAATTCCCGGTATCAGTCAAGCGATGGATGACGGACCGAGACCGGGGCTATTTCCGGGTATTTCTACCCTATAAGCAACCCGTATCAATTCATCGAGTCTTCGGCGAGTGCCACCGAGCGGTGGATCACGTGGAAACTCCCAAACTCTCCGTTTTCTTCGGTCCGTGAAGCTTCGCTCTCTGTTTCCGCCTACGATCCTGTCGTCCGTGGCATGAAAATGCAGTGGTCGACGAATAACTCGACATGGCATGATCTGACTTTCTCCGGCGATGGATTCGTTACGGATTCATGGACCTTCGAGCCAGACTCTCAAACTGTCTATGTTCGCGCGTACAAAAACACGACCGCTGCGGTGCTCGGTATCGCCCGGATGATCGTAACCTATAAGACCCGCCTCGTCGGAGATGAGGAAAGCGGTCCTTTCAGTCCCCAGGCATTCACGCTCGACAATTCCGGCTTGTCTCTCGGGTCGTGCGGAAATCTTAATGCCTCTTATACCTATGCCAACTCGGTTGGAACCGGGACCGGTTCTTTTTCGATCCCCTACAATGGCTCCGTTACGAAGGAATTGCCCGGCTTGACGCTCGCGGATTCTTTCACGCTCTATCTCTCGTCCCCGGACGGTGATGTTTGTATCGACAAGCTCGATATAGTTTCCGGCGGAGTTGTCCCCGAGGAAACCTACGAGGGGGATGTTGTTCGGTATGCCTGCGAGACCGAGCAATATTCGTGCGAGTGGTCGGATATTGTTTCCTGCGGGTCTGAGCAAACGTGTTATGTGGACGGCGACTATTGCCGAGTCAAGCCCGAGTACCTCGGTGTAACCGCTACTTGATCGAGTTCGTTTCAATACCGTTTCAGTGAACCGTGGAGCTATGAGAATATCAAGCCCTCGGATATGCTCGCCTTCACGGGTATGTCCTGACTTGATACCTCCGGTACCGGCTCTTTCGGAGCGGTTATCGGGGCCGGATCCGGGTCTTTCTCCTACGAGTGCGCCATGTTCTCGACCGGCTCGCTCTTCCCCCGCTTCCTGTACCGCTACTCCAACGTAGCGACCTTCGATATATTCTCCGAGCAGAGCGACAATATCGTGATCCGTTTCTTGAAGGACTCCGTGCAAGAAGTCATCGATTTCATCACTCAACCCGTTAACGACGTCTTCGCGATCTTCGCGTCTCTCGGCCCGATCGCCGACGACTCCGAGGTCTGCTTCATGGGTATCCGTCATACGGTGGAGTATCAATTTGCTTTGTCTTATACTGGCACTTCTGTCTTGGACCAACTGCGTCCGTATCAGATCAAATCGTGATCTTTTACGGTTTTTGACTACGTTTTTCTCATGCTGATGGGGATTCCTATTGCTTTCTCCACGGCAGCACTCTTTCGTTCTTCTAACTAGCCTCTTATGTGGTGAGCCATTTCTGCTCTGTGAACGAGACTGATTCAATGGGCAACGCCTATCGTCGCGTGAATTGGTATAGCGGTGGCCGATGTCGGGGTGTCCGGTGTGAAAGCCGTTACCTCCGTTGCGGCCGATTGGATCAAGTCCAATTACTCCGTGGTTATCTTTGTCTTGTTGTTTTCAAAGATTATTCTTCCGATTTTGACACCGCTTCTCTCCTTCGTGCTGTATCATATTAATATGACCCTTGCCATTGCCTTCAGTCCGTGGATTTCTCAGACTGCTTTCAATATTGTCATGTACTTTTTCGCGGGGACGCTCTACCTTCGCGTCGCTATATTTCTTCACTCTCTTCTTCGGGGCTAATGTCTACCAAATACGGCTTCTATATCACGATGGGCGAGTTCGGGTCCGGGAAGACCCAAAACACGACCGCGTACCTCAAGTACCACCGTCCCGACCGCGAGATCAACGCCGCGAACTACTACGCGGGGTACACGCACTTCCAAATCTCAAGTCACCTTGATCTCATCGCCTATCTCAACGATATTTACGACTACCACCAGTATATCAACCTTCTTTGATCTATTGGGCGTATCTATACCCACAAGAAGAAGGACATAGGCGCGTATATCTCCGGTCTTGCGGAGTTTCTTCACTGCAATGTCAGCCCCTTTCTCGCCGTGATCGTTCGGGAGTACTCGGGACACTTTCGGCTCGAAACCGAATCCCCCGACTTTTCTGGGGCCTTCGCCAACTTCGGCCGCCTTGCCTCTCACCTCGAACGGCTCGGCCTCTACAGGATAATGAAGAAGAGTCTCAAGTTTAATATCGTCCTGGACGAGGCAAGTATCTATTTCAATCCGCGCAATTTTGCGGCCAACTTCTCCGGCAAGAACGAGCGACTCTTGGACTTTATCTACCAACCTCGCAAACTCAACGTCCTCATGTTCGTCGTTGTTCAGTCTCCGATGGAGCTTGACGTGAAATTTCGCCGGCTTGCCACTTACTACCGCAAGTATTACAAGGGGCTTCATTTCATCCGGTGGCATCGGGACTTCTATTTTCTCGATCCCGAGGAAATAGATCTTGAAAAAGCCGAGCAAGTCGGCTTTGGTGTGAATCTCAATTTTTATCCTGTCTTTCCAAAGTATGACTATAACACGAAGGAGCTTATTCGTCCGGGGTCGAGCATTTATCCGCCGGGTGCGCTCTTTTCTTACATCAAGCGTATTTCTTCCCGTGGCACTCCTCTTTTCGGTGGCTTGTCTCGATGGTGGGACGACGCTTTGGTCCGTATCGCTCGGAAATCAAGAGCTCAATCCCCTGTATAGGTCGCTCCTTCATCTTGATCCGGTCCTATTTTTCGCCGTTCGCTGCTTTCTGGTACCTGCTGTTCTCGCTTTCGCTTGATTCGCTCTCCGCTTGTCTCTCAAAGCGTTCTCCCTGCTTGCTCTCTTGGTTTCGGTCTTCTGGTTCCTCGCTTCCGTCAATAATCTCGTTGTTTCCGTGGGGTAAAAATGGGCGGCGGTTTATCCGCCGGCTATTTTTAGCCTGTGTATCTTGGTCAAGAATTATATCGTAGTCATATTCTTGGTTTACCTTCACGCGTACGAGTTTAATATTGCATGCCTTCATGATTTCATCTTTGACTTTGTCATTTCGGTTTTCAATCTCGTGTCGGTAGTCATCGAGTTCTATGCATTGGATTATCCGTCCTTTTGTGTCTGCAATCACAAAGTCTATGTGTTTTGATACGAGCTTATAAAATATCTTTTGCTGACGGTAGTATTTTGGATCTATGTCGATGAGATCTGCTAGTCGTACTTTTGTAAAGACGAGATAGCCGAGTTCTTCGCTCCGCGCAAGGAGTCCTTGAAAAAAGCGGCTTTCCGTGTAGGTCATGAGGTAGGGCTTTGCGGACGTGTGTGCTTGAAATTCGGCTATCTCGTATTCGCCGATCCCTTCTTCTTCTGGCATGCTTTCGGTCGGTTCTTTTTTTTGTTCGTATTTCCACTTCCATCGATGACGATTTGCGTGCTTTCATCATCTCTTTCCACTTTTTCCCTTGTTTAATCCCCCAACAATTACCATGAAAAAGAGGAGTATCATTCCGACTGTAAACCAAAATGTGTCCATGGTTTTACTGGTTACGAGGTTTTGACTCTCTAAATGATAGCTTACTTTTGGCTTTCCTGTCAAAAATTTCTACGAATTATACTTTTTGTAAATATTTTTTTGACAATCGTTTTATCAAATGCTACTATGTCCTCGTACCTCGCAAATGAGCAGGTACGATGCTCTTGAACATAGCACGACGCAATGACATACGGCAGATAGCAAGGCTACTTCTTATCTGTCTTCCTTATGAAACTCTGACACCATCTCGCCGATACTTTTCTCTTGGAAAAGTGCATCTGAGAGGGGCTATCGAAACATACCCTTCTGACGTACGCCGTAACGCTTCGAAAACTTCTCGCCTATCGCGACTATGTCGATATCGATGCTCCCGGCACGTTTACGACACTCAACTTCAAAGCCCTTCTCATGCACCTGTGCGAAAAGGGAAAGTGGACGTCTTGGACGTTTAACCGCTACCGAAAGAATCTCAAGGTCTTCTGCGACTATCTCGTCAATGAGGGATACCTTGATTCAAATCCGGTTTCTTCCATCAAAAAAAGGAAGGAGGATAAACCTCTTCCGAAATATTTTACCCGCAAGCAAATCGATCTGATCTTCCGTGCCGTCAATCATCTCTACCCCGGAGACGACTATCTTGCTGTCCGAAACCGTACGATTATCTACACCTATGCCTATACGGGTATGCGTCTGTACGAGCTGATAAATCTTTCCGCGGATTCGGTCAACTTCTATGAGTCGAATATACGGATTGACCGGGCGAAGGGTGGAAAGGATAGGATCATTCCTATCCTTGACCGATTGTATCCGATCCTGAAAACGTATGCAAC
>DDBV01000016.1:520-20112 GCA_002335145.1 Patescibacteria group bacterium UBA2023 | reverse complement strand
TGAGTGGCGATGAGTAGATCGCATCGAATTTTATGTCATTTTCACGGATCAAACGCGAAAGCTCCCGTGCCTGATCGCGACCTATCCGGGTGAGCGGTAGGTCACGATGGCCATTGAGAATACCATTCGCATTGTCAACGTTTTGTCCGTGCCGTGCTACAAAGAATCGAAGCATAGGTTACTGTCCGATCGGTGCGACAATATCATCCGTGGCAGGAGTCGTGCGGGCTTCGCGCAGACTCTCTACTATTACTCGGGCCGTTGGATCGTCCATGCTCGATGCCTCCACGACCGCGGTCATACCCGTCCCAATCCGGACATAGACGCGTCCGGATTCCTCATCCGAGATAATCTTGCGCCCGTTTTCCATGAGCGGCTCCAGGATGGAGCGATAGAGCAACACGCGGACTGTTGCGTCTTCGAAGGTCGTCACGCCCGTGCCGGCCTGCACAGCAACGGAGTGGACCGCACCATCGCGCGCTCCGAATCCCTGGTAGTAGCTCGATTTCGGCATGTCGAATCCGTAGCCGACCACTGGATTGTCGTATGTGGCTACGGAAGTGCTGATAACGGCGGACGGAGACTCTAAGACAGACCCGGTCCGTGTACTCGATTCGGACATGTCCGAAGACGATCCCATGACCGCCTCCGATGTGATGGTCTCCGGATTTGCACGCATCTCTATATCCGAGCCGATATACTCCGGAGCGGTGACTGAATCGGTCATCGTGCCCCCCGTTGATGGGAGTGGTTCAGATTCGTCCGTTTCGGAAACCAGAGGACATGCTCCTTCCGAGGCAACCATGATGGCATTCTGCTTTTCCGCTACGCATCGATTCGAGTATGTCCGTCCATCGGTACCGCATACCGGAGCGTAATCGGTCGTGCAGAGGGGGGTGTCGGAGTTGGTCGTGAGACCAGTGTGAGAATCGATCTCGCCTCATGGGTTGCTCTCCTCACCGAAGAGCGCGTATCCGATGGCAACACCAGATAAGAGCAAAATGAGCGCGAGCGCGGGTATGAAGTGAGTTGCATTCTTTTTTGCCATACGTGTTTTCGATTATGGACTATACTTCCTCAGTATACTCCGTCACTTTTCGAGTCAAGACATGAGGGCGTTTGTTTTTACCGCTTCCGGTCATCGCAACCTTTGAGACGAGCTTATTCTCGCACAGGAGGTTCGTCTGCTTGCGCGAGCATTTCCTGGCATTGAGTGCGTATGTGCAACGTATGATCCTGCGAGCATGCTCGTATCGGATGTCCGGACGATCGGATACTTTCCCCATGCAATCCGACGCCATCCTTGGAAGAATATCCTCATATTCTTGCGGACACTCGTGGAGACGGCCCGCGCCGACTTGGTGATCTTCGGGGGAGGAGGGCTTGTATACGACAACGAACCCGGACAATCATTCCGAAGTCTTCGGCTTCAGTGGTTATTGCGCGTCATGGTTGCCAAATTCTTGCGGAAACCCGTCTTCTGGTGTGCCGTTTGAGTCTATGTTTCTCCGGAGCACCGGGAGACGCTTTGTTCACTCTTTCACGGTACTCGTGTATCCGTGCGTGATGAGGCTTCGCAGCAGACGCTCCGGGAGATCGGTATCGAAGCCGATCTCCTCCCTGATCCCGTCCATCTCTACGAGCCGCTTGCTCGATCTGATTCGAAATCCCGCTTTGTCGGCATTGCCCTGCGTGGAGGGTATGCTGCCGATGACGAGAGTCTGCTTGCTGGTCTCGTGGCATGATTGCGAGAACGAGGATTCGAACCGGTACTCATATCACACTCGTTTCACGGAGAGGACAGGGTATCGAACGACCACTTGAGCTATCGGGCGATTGCCAACCGTCTCGGCGTCACGATCACGGTGTCGATGCAGGAATCGCTCGAATGGTATCCGCGGTTGCACTCGATGATCGCGATGCGACTCCACGCGAATATCCTCTCGTTCGTCCATGCTCTCCCGTTCGTGGGAGTGTCCTACTCCACCAAGACCGATGCACTGCTCGACCGCTACAACCACGCGTATCGAGTTTGTGCGGACGATACCTCGCCGGAGGAGATATTCACTGTCTTCGATCGGCTCGAATCCTCGCACGAGGAGGCGCGACTTGCGCTCATGCGCGATTCCGATACAATGCGGACGAACCTCTCACATACTCTCGAACGTTTTTTGACCAATGGACTGGAAGAAACTGCGCGAAGACGCTACCAATAAGGCTCGGGAATATGCCGACCGCGCCAAAAAATTCTCCGCTGACACGGCCCACAAATCGCGCGCTACGCTCAAGAGCGACGATGAATACCAGGCATTTTTGTCCGAGAAGAAGGCGGTCCTCATCGCCGGCTCTACCACAAATGAGACCTACGAACTCTCCGTGGTTCGCTACCCAGAACTCGTGACGAAGGCATGGATTGAATCCGCGACTTTGCGCTACCTCGATATGGCTTCAGGGACGGGATTCGACAAAAAACTCTCGATCGAGACCAATCAGATCGGAAGAGCGTTCAAATCGGGAGAAGAAGTCCGACGGATCGAGGGGGATGAGCCTGTGCGGGATTTTTTCTCCAATTTCGCTTTTTAACGTTCGTTCTCCATGACACCGATGGATTTGCTCATCGTCGTACTCGTTGCGTTCAATATCATCCTCGGTATCATGATGATCGTGGCACTCGCCATGTTCATCGGGATTCTGCGGGAGGTCCGAGAGATTGTCCGGGACGCCGCGACCGCCTACCGCTACGTCAAGAATCTCGAATTTCTCCCGGCGGCCGTGGCTGGTATCGTGCTCGAGCACTTCTTCGGGAAGAGTAAAAAAGGGGAGTAACCCCCCTTTTTTACTGAGCAGTCTGCCGCATTTCTGCCGTGGATCGCCGGTATGTCTGCATGCGAATCACGTGCGTCTTTTCATCGAATTCGTTGTAGAGCATTTTCAGGTATTCCATCGTGTCATCGTAGGTCCCCAGATACGGATCATACATGGTCTCACCATCGTGGAGTGGCACGATTTCGAACGCGAGTTCTTTTCCGTTTTCCCTCGCGCGATCGAATGCCTCCCGGGAGATCCGGTATCACGCAGGGAGTGTCGGCATTGCCGAATGCCACCCCTTGTCTGGGAGGGTATAGCGGCGTTCGCCGTGGGCAAGTACCGCATCGATTCGACCGCTCGTGGCCGTGGTTACTTCTCATAGGGGTCTGTGGCGTACGGGACGGGTCGATTCGGGGAGTTCATCTCGGGCCGAGAGGACGACTTTCTGTTTTGGTCCGATTGACCGTTTGGTGATAGAAATATGTCGAGCGCGCTCCGGCTTCGCTGGTGTGTTCTCGGCTCTGTGTGCCATTCGTGCGACCGCTTCGGCGATCACGTTCATGAGCGTTATGTCGGTAGCCATGCCGTAGAGTCGGCGCATTCACTCCGTTGTCTCCACGTCTTCCTCGATACGGAATCAGAGGACGTCATCAATCCGCACGACCATGCGCGTGGATCGTTCCCGTACGAGTCTCGCTCAGTCACTCCGATACCGCACTCCTTCCAATTCGCCCTGGTCACTTGCTTGGCGAATGTTCTTGAGGTTTCTTGCGATGTTGCTTGCTCGGGAGACTGGGTTCTTTCCGGGCGTATCGGCAATTCCGAGTATATCAGTCGGATCATTCCATGCAGTCTCTATATCGAGAAGAAATTGCTGTTTTCCTTCGTGCCATTTTGACTGTACGAGGCATTTTCGCATTTGGATACCGGACGGTGATACGGTAAATGTCCGGGTCGCATCGATCTCATATTCTCCCTCGACTCCTCTGGTTCTGAGGTAGTTCTGGAGTCGGACGAGCTGCTCGTATGTCGCATATATATCGCTCCCGCGAAGGACACTCTGGCCGGCGTGTGAAGAGGTTCTGATTGTCGAAAACATCCGTACGCCACGAAGTGTGCCGATAAAGTACGCACGAATATCCTCGTGCATCGTGACGACCGGGAGGGAGTGGTAGTACTCTCGGGTGGTCTGCCATACGAGTGTTCGGGATGCTTTGTTGTGGGCGGGTACCGCCTCGGAGAACTCCTCTTCTGGGCACAGATACTCGGCAATGTGTTCATACATTCCGATGAGACTCCTGAGGCCGTCTGGGTATTCGCTGATCGTCTTGTCTAGAGCCGAGTTGATGACCAGCGTCCCGGCGAACATATCGTCCGGTTTTCGGTTTCCGATCGTTCTTGTCCGATGGAACATGGAAGGAGAGCCGAATGCTGATAGGAGGCGGTCAACTACGATGATCGTTGCATTGAAGGCATCGATCGCCCCCATGGGAAATTCTCCGATGGACGCACGGATCCGAGAGAAACACTCTTTCGTGATCCATCACATGATCGTCTCGACTGTCTCTCCGTTAGAGTTTCCGGTGGTGTCCCGACGGTCCGAGAGCATGGCGGATAGTCGTTCCGCTGCTTCGAATACGTCTTCTGATAGGAATGTCGTAATGTCCCCCGAAACGATACTCTCCAAAAGATACAGCGATTCGGTTTGCCGTGCCAAGTACGCGTCTACGTCTTGTGAGATTTCGGGCGACCGTGTATCGGTTTTTGAGGGCGCGTCCTTCGCGGTGTAGTTCGAGAGTGCGGATTTTGCCGCCTCGATACGGTTTCTTGCACTATCGCTGAGTGCGGAGCGATTCGATCAAGCGAAGTTGGCGACCATAGTTTGAAAAAAGAATGAGGGTGAATTGATCTGAGTCTATCACAACTGTGTGCCGTGAGCAAACATTACACATCCAGCCACAGCAGCTGTTTCGGTTCGCATCACGCGATTGCCGAATGAAATCCGCTCGATCCCTGTCCGACTGAAAAACTCCCGTTCTTCGTTGCTCCATCCTCCTTCGGGTCAGACAAGGAGTGTTATCGATCCGTGCTCGGTCATGGAATCGGCACGGAACGGCCCCATATCGAGCGCGAAGGTCTCCCGTGGACTCCCAATCGCATCGGATATGCTCTCGGTATAGCGGATTTCCGGCATGATACAGCCGCCGCATTGCTCCAGTGCTTCTTTTGCGATTTTTTCGAGACGCTCGCGTTTGTGTTCATTCGGGAGCGGTTTTTGCGAGCGGTCACCGCGAAATATTATGAATCCGGTCGCGCCGATTTCCACGCATTTCTGCAGGGCATACTCGAGCTTTTCGATGGTATTTGGCATGGCCTGAGCGATCGTTACCCGATGTTGCGGTTCGCATTCGGAGGGGCGTATTGCCGTCCGGCGGCACTCTACTGTCCGCTTGGAGACACTCTCGATCCGGTAGAGGTGTTCTTCGGGTGAGTGGCCATCGAAGAAAACAATCGAGTCTCCGACCGCTGATCGCAGGACATGACCGATCTGATGGACGAGGTCGGGGTTTGTCAGACAAATTCGTTCGGCAAGAGGGGTATCGAGTAAGAACCGTTGCATGGGAAAACTTTACAGATTACCGATTATATGGTCTAATGTCCTCGTGCTATTTTCGGAGAGTGTACTTCTTTTTTTATCGGATCATGTTCGACCTCTTCCGGCCGTTCGAATTCGGACAGTCCGATGCTTCTCCAGCGGCGAGCACTCATATGGTGGGGTTCATCGCGGTCGCCATGATCGCGGTGTCGTCGATGGTTTCACCCCAGTGATACGCAGTAGACGTGTCGTCAAATGCTCGCGGAGGAATTATCTCATCCTCGGACAAATGATTCGATGAAGGGGAGTATGTCATCTTCATCGGGGGTCGGGCATACCGCGCGTACCTCATACCCGAAGCTTCCATCGGCTCATCCGATGGGGAGTCTTCCATGCGAGATCCCCGTATTTTTCCAGTCCGATTCTAGCCTAGTTGATTTCGTTTTTTTCAACCTCCGCAAGAATCCGTTTTGTCGCTTCCGCATCGTTCCATTTTACCGCTCAGCGGTTCGTCATTTGGATCGTCTCCGATCCTTTGCCAGCCAGTACGATGGTATCTCCGGATCGGGAGACTGCGAGAGCGGTTCGGATGGCGTCTTCCCGATTCGGGACGATCCAATAGTTCTCTCCGATTTTTCGCGAGACCCCTTCCGCTATTTCGGCAATAATCTTGGCGGAAGGCTCGGTATAAGGATCGTCATCCGTTACTATGACGACATCTGCCAAGCGGTCTGCTACGGCTCCCATCTTGGGACGTTTTGCTGGGTCGCGGTCTCCTGTCGCTCAGAACACGACAATAACTCGTCCGCAGTCCGGAATGTTTCGGACGGTCTCAAGGACGTTTTGCAGCGATCATTCGGTGTGAGCGTAGTCCACGAAGATGCGTATTCCCAGGTGATTTTGGACTGGTTCCAGTCGTCATGGTATGCCAGAAGTTTTCGAGAGCGTCTCCGCTATTACTGCCGATGGAACCTTCTGGGCCATGAGTGCCGCGGTGGCAGCGAGGATATTCGATACATTGTAGGTGCCGCGGAGTTTAGATCGGATTACAAATTCGTTCGAGGGCATCCGAATGGTAATAACTGTCTCGTCCCCCGTCTCCTGTACGCTCTTTGCGGAGATTTCGGCTGCGGGGGTGAGCCCGTAGGTAATGAGCGCGTCCGCTGTCACGGAGAGAAATTCATTGGCGGCGGGGTCATCGAGATTCACGATCCCGATCTTCTTCACGCCCTTTTTTCGGCGGTAGTAAACGAGTCACTCGAAGAGTCGCTTCTTGGTCGCGAGGTAATCGGCCATGGTGCGGTGGAGATCGAGATGGTCGCGCGAGAGATTCGTGAAGACGACCGTGTCATAGGCGACACCGTAGTCCCGGTGATAGAATACGCTGTGACTCGATGTCTCGATGACCGCATGGGTACAGCCACGGTTTTCCGCTTCACGAAGGAGTCGCTGGAGCACGAATGGTGAAGGGCTCGTCATTTTTGTGGTGTTCTCGTGCCACTCGCCATCCATACAGTAGTTTGCGGTCGAGAATGCGAACACTCGTGCGCCGTTGCCACTCAGGCCACGGGCGATGAGATTCGTGGTCGTGGTTTTTCCTTTTGTTCCGGTGATGCCGATCACGGTCATGTTGCGACCAGGTCGCCCATACCGCCAGTGGGCGGCGATACCGCGGACGTAGTGGTAGAGGACTCGGATCGGATGATTCAGGGGGAGGAGCTTAGAGAACGCGCTCATGGGTCGGCGAGAAAACAAATACGCTCAATGAGCGCATTGTATCGGTTTTCTTTCTTGTGTAAAACCGGGATGGTTTTCTTGAGGAATCGTCTATTCTTCACCTCCGCCACAACTGCCCCCACCGTCCGAGTTTCCATCGGGATCGTCTGAGGGGGAGTTATCGGAGTCGCCAAGTGTTCCGGATATATCGAACGTTGTCGAGACGCTCATACTGATTGAGCGAAAGAAGTGCATGAGTGTGTCGAAGGCGGTGTGAAGCATGGAAAAAACTTGGTTCTATCCTTCCGATACAATGTCCGCCATGTTCATAATCGGCTGCATGATACCCACGGCGATGAGACCGATGACGATCGCCATCGTGACGATGATGATCGGTTCGAGGAGTTTTTGGATGCTATTGATGACGGTCTCCACCTCTTCATCGTAGAAGTCGGCGATCTTGAGAATGATCGAGTCGAGCTTCGCGGTCTCCTCTCCGACCTTGATCATCTGTACGAGCATCTCCGGAAAAAGGCGGTCATCTTGGAGGCTCTCCCCGATTTTCACTCCTTTTTTTATGTCTTCGCGCAGGAGGAGGAATCGCTGCTTGTATACTTCATTTCCTACGACATCCGCAATGATTCGTAGTGATTCAAGGATCGAGATTCCGGAAGAGAGGAGGTTCGAGAAGACGCGTGCGAATCGGGAGAGGATGACTTTCCGGATGACGTTTCCGAAAATCGGGATACGTAGCATGATGCCATCATACCGGTAGTGTCCGTTTTTTGTGCGCTTCCAGATGGAGACGAAGAGAATAAACGCGACAACTCCCAGGATCATAGCCCACCAGTATCCCACGAAGAAATCGCTCACGGCGATGAGAGCCTTGGTGAGAGGTGGGAGTTTGGTCTTATCCCCGAATATCTCCACGATCTTCGGCACGACCAGGGTCATGAGCACACCCACGGCACCGAACATGACGAAGATGATAGCGACCGGATAGATGAGTGCTCCTTTGAGCTTCTTGCTGGTACTCGAGATCTTCTCCACCTGGTCTGCGAGCTGAATGAGCGCGCCATTGAGCTTACCGGTTTTCTCTCCCGATTCGATAATGGAGCATTCCGAGTCGCTGAAGTTTCCGCGGTATGCCCGCATGGACTGGCTGAGGTTCTTCCCCCCCTTGATATCGGACTGAATCGTCTTGTAGAGAATCTGGAGAATCGGGTCTTTCTCTTGTTTTTGCAGGATCGCAATGGATTTGAGCATGGGGAGCCCCGCATTTGCCATGGTCGCAAGCAGACGGAAGAAGATCACCTTCTGGGCAACCTTGATCTTCTGTTGCTTCATCAGCCATTCGTTGATCGCCCCGAGATCCGTTGGGATCTTCGACTGGCGTTTTGCGACCCCTCCTGATTGGGGGGTGTCGAGAATGATGAGATCGGAAGGAGTGTTCATATGTACGTATTAGCCTTGTTTTGCGGCGGCGTAGACCTCCTCCAGAGAGGTCTGGCCGTTGAGTGCCTTAATCACGCCATCTTGTTCGAGTGAGATCATGCCATCTGAGACGGCAACCTCGTGGATGTCGACGGCACTCGACTCCTTGAGGATCATTTCTTTTATTTTCGGCGTGATTTCGAGAATCTCGTAGATTCCCACGCGGCCCTTGTATCCGCCATTGCACTTCTCGCAGCCGACTGGCTCGTAGAAGATGGGATCTTTGAGAATGTCGGAGGAGACGCGTTCTACCAATTCCTCCTTGCGAGTGCGACCAATGGAGCGACGGACATCCTCCTGGAGTTTTGCGGGGAGATCCTGGGCCTTTACAGCCTTGCGACAGTGCGGACAGATGCGACGTATGAGTCGCTGGGCGATAATGCAGTTTACCGAAGCGGGGAGGAGAAATCCCGGAATTCCCATATTGAGGATACGGGTAATGGTCTCGGCCGCCGAGTTGGTGTGGATGGTCGAAACCACGAGGTGACCCGTGAGCGATGCCTCGATGGCGATGTTAATGGTCTCGTGGTCTCGGATCTCTCCCACCATGATGATGTCCGGGTCTTGGCGGAGCGCGGTACGAAGTCCGGAAGCGAATGTATAGCCGATAGAAGGGTAAACCTGGCTCTGGTTGATGCCATCGACAGTGTTTTCCACCGGGTCCTCGAGCGTCATGATATTGACATCGGGGGTATTGAGTCGAATGAGACAGGAATAGAGCGTGGTCGATTTTCCCGATCCGGTCGGCCCCGATGTGAGGACGATCCCGTTCGGTTGATGGATGGACCGGTCGAGAATTCGTCCGTTCGATCCCTCAATTCCGAGGACGTCGAGATCCGGAATTTTCTTGCTCTTGTCAACGATACGCATGACGATTTTCTCGCCATTGACCGTAGGGAGTGTGGAGACACGCAGATCCATACCTTTCTCATCGATGCTCGTGGAAATGCGGCCGTCTTGCGGCATGCGCGACTCGTCGATCTTGAGATTCGAGAGAATCTTGAATCTCGCAACGAGGTTCGCATGGAGGAATTTTTGGTATTCCAATACTTCCTGCAGGACTCCGTCTACGCGATACCGAAGTCGGACGAAGTTCGAGAGCGGCTCGATATGGATGTCCGAAGCTCCCGCCTCCACCGCTGCGGCCATGATGAGGTCACAGATGAGTTGGGCGTTTTCTCCCTTGTAGATCTCTTCTTTGAGTAGATCGATTTTCGTCGACATGATTCGGGTGGTGCGTTTCTGGCTAAGGCGTGCTTATTCGTTTGTCGATCCGGTTGCGGTTTGTGTTTGTGTCGGAGCGGACTTGGCACTCGGTTTTGTTGCGGAGTCAATAGTCTTGATATTGCGCTCCACGAGCGTGTCGATTTGCTCGATCGAACGTGCATAGAGCATGAGCTCGCTCATCTCCTCATCGATTCTCGATACCTCCTTGCGTCGTGAAATCACGTCTATCCGGTCCGAGTACGACTCGAGTGACGAAGCTTGGTTGCGTATAGCAACCACCGCAAGGCGCACAGACTCTTCTGAACATGGGGATCCGGCAGTCTTCTCGCAGTACGAGTCGTAGGACTGTATTTTCTTTTCGAGATCCTTGTAGGCGTTGAGAACCTGTGTTCGCATGAGCAAGACCTTCTGAGAGTTGTTTCCTTGGACGTAGAATTCGAGCGCAACGGATCCGCTCGTCTCGGCATTCGCGCTCATGAGTGGGTCATCCGAAGGGAGCCACCCGTTTATGGAAAATTCTCTTATATCTACGAGCAAATTCTCCGAGAGAGTTGTGATGTTCTGTTCGGATGGGAGTTCGCCCTCGATTCGTCCGTTCTTGATGGAGAATTTTCCCGATGATTGGAGAAACTCGATCATCTTCCGAATATCCTCGATCTCGCCCTGGAAATCAATCCGAACGATGAATGATCCGATATTGAGTGTCCCGGCCGTATTCTCCTCGAATTCCATCCCGTTGATTCCGACCGAAGCGTTGCTCTGGATATTGAAGCGTCGGAGGATATTCGTTTCTACGTATTCGATGAAGTTTTCAAGCGTCAGAGTCTCTCCGGTGGTGGCGAGCGAGCCAGCCGTTTGCTTGTCCGCGGATATGAACGAGGGGAGAATACTCCGCAGAATTCGCTCATTGCGATCTATCTCTATCCCACGTTTTTCCGAGAGTTTCATCTCATCTGCAAGCCATGCAAGGTAGTCTCCGCGGAAGTCTCTCGGTTTCGTGAGAGCTTTTTGGAGCTTGCCCTTGTCTTGTGCAATATCCGTGGACGATGAGTCGGAGTTGATTTTTTTTGAGATGGTGGTGAACTCAGCTACGGTCAGGCCATGAGCCTTGATATTCTGGATCGAGGCATTGAGCGTATTCGCCTCGTCTATGATGGGTTGTTTCTCTGCGTAGGTCGGAAGCACTCGAGAAAAAGCATAGAATGCCGTGGCTCCCATGATCAACAGGTAGATTCCCGTGAGCATGAAGTGGTATCGGTATGTTCCGATAATGTCGAGCGCGTCTTCGAAGAGATTGGTCGGGAGTTTCATAGTCGGTCTTTTTAGATTTCGGAATCGCGATTCTCTGGCTCCGGCGGAGTATAGAGGAGGTCGAGACTGATCTTTGTGCGGGTCTCGAAGAGGGACTTAATTCCCGGTTCCGCGCTCTTGAATGTATCGATCGGGAGTGTTGACGGATAGTTCAGAATGCTGAATCCGGTATCTTTCTTTTGGAGTCGGTCGAGGAATTGAAATGTCTTCGTGCGCGAAGAGACCGGAGCCTGTCCCATAGGACCGAGAACAGATGACCCGTAGACGCTGCACGAGAATTTGAGTGCTCCTCCGCGGATGAACTTGTACCCAGAACACTCGATATCTTCTCCCTTGAGATCCGTGTCGTTCTTTGCCTCATAGAGGGTATCAAGCATTTTTACTATCGGCGTGCGGCTCGATGTCGTCTCGGTAATAAACTGCACATCGGGTCGGGTCTCGACACTGATTGTTGGGAGCACCAACGGTACGTAGAGCATCAGCTGCTTCGTGGTAGCGGTTTCGAGCTCTTCCTTTTGGCGTGTGAGGCTGTCCCGAAGCATGGTCGTATTGAGACATCCCGGGTTTTCGTATCCCTCCACACCCGAGATGAGGCGGTCGCAGATGGGGAAATTCCGGAAAAATCCTATATCTGCCGCGTCAAATCGCAGGTAGATGTCGAGCTTCATGAATGCCACGGTCAGTATTCCGATGACCATGAATCCCGTAAGTATGCGGTTTCAGAGGACAATGCGCCGCTCGATCGGATCGTGTGTCTCGAAGCCCAGCTCTTCTTCGGATCGTCCGAGATCGAGCTCGCCGGATAGCTGTCCGAAGAGATCTGCACCCTGCTCGGTTCTCGCGTCTTTATTCGATAGGCTCACCATAGCAAAAAACAAATGATACCCCGAGAGGATACCATATGTTCGAATCGAACACAAATTTTAGCCAGCCCTCTCGGTCTTGTCTGAGAGCCGATTCTTGAGCATGCGTAAGAATTCCTCCGATGGTGCGGTACGAATCTTCATTCCCTCCGGTAGGTTTTCGAGCACTGCGGATCCCCATCCGGAGAGGACTCTCGAGTCGAGCATTACTACGATGCCGCGGTCTGACCGAGTGCGTATGAGTCGTCCGATTCCCTGGCGGAGCTTGAGAATCATTTGCGGGACACTATACTCGGCGAAGCCATCGGCATACAGGGAAGAGCGTGCAGCAACGACCGGATCGGTCGGTACAGCGAATGGGAGCTTGTGAATGACGAGAGTGCCGAGATCATTACCGGGAATGTCGATGCCCTGCCAGAACGAATCGGTCCCGTAGATCGCGCATGATTCCGGCCTCGATAAAAATTCCGCGAGCATCCGTTGTTTGCCGCCGGAGAGTCCCTGGGCGAGTATGCGAATCCCCGCCGATTTGAGGTCTGGATTCGTGGCGAGATATGCCTCCTTGATACTTGCGAAGGATGTAAAGAGCGCGAGCGTCTTCCCTCCAACGGTCCGGATCAATTCCGCAAGGAAGCGGTGGACGCGCGTCTTGCTTCCGGCATGTCGGACATCTCAGAGATCGGTCGGTACATAGAAGAGTGATTGCGAGGCATAATCGAAGTCCGATGCGAACACCGCTTCTTCGAATCCCTCAAATCCGAGCATCGAACGCATGGCATCGAATAATCCGCCGACTCGGAGCGTGGCACTTGCGAGAATCTTGACCGCGGGCGTACTCCAGAGTTTGGATCGCAGAAAATCGCCGACTTTCAAGGGGGCTGTGGCAAGGAATACCGCTCCCGACCGCACGCTCGACCCCACGATATGAATCGCATCTTTCTCGCTCTCGCGAATGTGTCGCACGATCGTATCGACCATGGATTCGAGCGCGTCCGTGTAGGCATCGATTCGTCTTACGAGCGGTTCCGGTGCATTCCAGAGCAGCTCCAGCATGGTCTTCATTCGCTCTTCGAGCGCGCTTCCGGCCCGACTTACGGTCGCATACCCTTCGCGGGCGAATATATCGTCCCGCCGGAGCATGTCGCGATGTTCCTGCCCGGCTGCGATCCCCGAGCGTTCGGCGAAGTATTCGGCAAAGAAATCGAATGCGATCCCCGCATCGATATTCATGCCATCTCGAAGCGATGTCCACTCGGGCATGATAAACGGTTCTTCGAGCCGGTCTTTTGCTCGGGTATTATAGGCCCGAATGGTCGTCTCGATTTTTGCGAGCGTTTCATCAAATCGTTCGTACGAGGCATCGCGTCGACAAGCTCCCGTCACTACGTCTTCGAGGGTGTGGGCTTCGTCCAGGATCATATGGTCCGCGGGCGGAAGGATTCGTTTTCCTACTCGTTCCTCGGCGTATTCGGATAGGAGAAATGCGTGATTGACCACAACGCAGTCGGCCTCTTTCGCACGCTCGCGTGCCGTCGTGAGAAATTCGGCATCGCGGTGCGGGTTGTCCCGATCGAGGACGTACGACCCGTTGGCACGGATTTCCGCTGCCCACTCGTATTCTCGGCCGTACCACGAGAGCTCATCGAGTTCCCCGGTCTTGGTTTCCGTCATCCATAAGAGAATCTTCGCCGCAAACACGAAGAACTCGGGATCGTATGTCGCATTTTCCACACGCTCGAATGCGAGTGCCACCGATGCATAGTTGCCTCGTCATTTGAGTTTTGCCACACGCCATGAGCTCTTCGGAACTCCGGCACGTTCGAGCGAGTCGCGCAAAAACGGCAGATCCCGATCCAAGAGCTGATCTTGCAGGAGCTTGGTATGGGTGGAAACCACAACGCGCTCGCGCCGCGGAAGCGATCTCGAGAGTGTCGGGAGGAGATAGGCGAAGGTCTTTCCGATCCCGGTCGGAGCTTCTATTACGGTGTTTTTCCGCTGCCTCAGAGCGTCAGCTACGGTGTTGATCATGCGTCGTTGCTCGGGTCTTGGTTCCATGGTCCGACCATTCTCCGTGGCCGTCTCGGCCATAGCCGAGAGAATAGCATCCACCGAGATCTCGGGTCTCGGTGTTTCTTCATCGACTGGTTCCACCGCAGTCCTCGCCCTTATGGCTGAGACGATGGCATCCTTGCAATCATTCCATGTTGCCGGTCCGCTTTCGTTTGCGGGGAGAAATTCCTCTTCCACGTGAGAGAAGAGCGTGTTCTTGGGGCTACGGTCTGAGAGAGTCCGAAGAATACCGGACCGCAAAGGATCGAGCGCACGCAACCGGGATACGAAAGAGCAAAAGAGTCGTGCCGTAGCGAGTGCGTCATCAGCCGCACGGTGGAATTCTCCCGCCTCGAGACCGAAAGATCGTACGAGATGACCGAGATTGAGAGATGATTCGTTCCATGCAAGGAACTTCGCCATCGCGAAGGTATCTATGGCTGTCCGTCCCGCAAGGGAAATGCCGGCTGCCTCCATGAATGCGAGATCAAATTCGATATTATGCCCCACGAGCACGGCGTCTGCGAGCTCCTCCATGACGGCCGTCCGTAGTGAGTCGATCCTTGGCGCACTCGCGAGCATGGACTCAGTAATGCCCGTGATCTCCGCGATTTCCGGTGGCAATGCTCCGGTGGGGCGCACGAGGGTAGAGTAGGTCCGCAGAATCTCCCCATCCGATGTGAAACGCACGATTCCGATCTCGATGATGGCATCGCGGCGAGGATCGGTGCCGGTTGATTCTATGTCGAAACTCGCGTAGATGGTGTTCATCGGGTCGGGTATACGGTGCGGAATGTGGCGGCCATAGTATCCGTTTCGTCCCGAAACGGCAATTTTTTCTTCTTCCGTTAGAAATACGTCCAGTTCTTACCGTGTTTGAATAGAATCGGATGATGTCCATTGCACATATCTACGTACTCACTTCTGCTTATGCGATCGCAGATCGAATCTTTTGCCCGAAATATCCCTCGGCCTCTCCGGGTTTTCGGGGTGAAATGGTCGGATCTTGAGACGCTTCCGTCCATGGTCGCGATGGGGGCGGCGTATTTGCTCCTTGAGATGCTCGCACCATCGCCCCGTGTCCGTCCGGCGACCGAGTCCGTTATCGAGCGGACTTCTTTCGGTATCGGCCGTGCCGTGTCTCAAGCAGGAGGAACGAGAGAGGACGCGGGTTTTCGTGGCTTGGCGAACAGATGGTAAAAACCGTCCCGGTTTTTCTTGGATTTTTCCTTGCTTTTAAGGAAAGAAGCATACAATTCCGGCCGATATTTTTTTCACCATTGATCCGTATGAAATCACCATTCTTCCGGGACGGCCCCAGGGCTGTGGTTACGGCTGCCTATATTGGCTTGTCGGCAACGTCTGCACTTGCCGGAGATATGCATCGTATCGAGCGCGTGAGCGAGCATTTTTCAGGACGTATCGGCGACGCTCTCACCGAGGAATCTATTTCCATGCGTGCACGAATCAATCGAGCCAATGAAAACCGTCCCGCTGCGGAACCAGGTATATTTGAAGTACGCCCAATGACCCGGCGTGTTGGACCGCGCGAGGACTACGACAAGCTCGAAGCACAAACCACATCTCCTCAATCTCCTGAAACAGAGCGGTCTGGAGGATTGTTCGGTTGGCTCGGGCTCTAGAAAAGTCCAGTCTGCCCTCCGGTTGCCCCGGCGTACCCCCAGATCCGGGCGTATTCAAGTCGCCGGAGGTCGTCCTTCAGATCGTATCCAGTGAGCGTGTCGCAAGCGAGGACCGCTGCCAATACGGACGGGAAATACCGGCTCGTTGCAGGGAGCAAAAAGGTGTGTTGTCCATCGAACGTGAGCGCGATACCATCGCACTCGATGTCTCGTCCCCAGGTCGCAAAACCGACACGCTCAGAATCGGAGACTTGTCGTATTGTTTCATCGGCCTCACTTTGTGAGGCGATTTCCCGAGCTTCAAGTCCGAGCGAGTTGAAATCTCGCATTTCTCGGGTTTCCCGAGGCAGGAGGGAATGGAATTCGTAGCGTCCGAGGAACTCTCGGAAGTCCGCCGAGTCGATTCGGGCTGTGCCGGGTGAGCGATACGAATCATTGTCCGTAGGTATGGGAACATTGCAATCAATGGTCGCAAGCTTCTTACTCAAGAATGCGCGTTCTTCGTTCTCGATAAGTGTCTCGCGAGTTTTTCCGGAAATCGCATCGATATTCGCGTAGATGTTCTCGAGCGGGCCATACTCGCCGATGAGTGTTTGTGCCTTCTTTGGGCCGAATCCCGGAATACCGGGAATGTTGTCCGAAGTGTCTCCTACGATCGCGAGGTAGTCTCCTACGAATTCCGGTGGAACGCCGAATTTTTCAATGACATCGGCGCGCTTCATGAGCTTCTTCTTCATCGGGTCGTACCCTACCACGCGTGAATCGTCCACGAATTGCAGGAGATCCTTGTCCGATGAGAGAATAGCGATGCGACGGTTCGCCGAAGCGCAGTGCGTGGCGAGTGTGCCGATAATGTCATCGGCTTCGTATCCTTCGAGACTTACAACGGGGATTCCGAGCAGACCGATCATTTCGCGCATGATCGACTCCTGGCCCCGGAGATTGTCGGGCATTCGGTCGCGAGTGCCTTTGTATTCGGCATAGAGTTGCTCTCGGAAGTTTGTACGGCTGTCGAACACAACGGCGATGTGACTCGGTCGATCTTCTCGGAGAATCCCCATAAGCACGCGCGTCATTCCGAAGACCGCATTCACAGGGGTTCCATCGGACGTGGTAAATTCCGGTACGGCATAGAAGAGCCGGTAGAGGAAATTGTGTCCATCGAGCAGGTAGAAGGTTTCTTTTTCCGCCATGAGAAACTCCCGTGAAAATATGGGAATAGTGTAGGAGGAACGGGGTGAATTGCAAACCGGAAGCAATCAGTGCCAGTGAGTATATGAGGAAAGTGATCTGACGAAATTGGCGAATTGCTCGGACCTCGGAGTACGGTGCGGTTGTTGGTGGTAAAACGCGCGGTTTCCTGGTCACCGATTCGGTCTTTGTAGCGGGATCATTTCATTCATGTGACCGATCATCCGCCAGGCAGGCTCTATATTGTCTATTGGTGGCGCACGAAGACAAAAAAACGAACACGCATACATACATCAGGAGTCATTGAATTGCATACGAGTCATATACGAAAGCAAAAAAGATGCTCGCCGTAGCGGACATCTTTTTTGGATTTTTCTCTCTGGATTATACGAAGGTGCGAATCGCTTCCATGCCGTCTTCACCGAGCAGCTGGGCATACTTGGGATCGAAGACGATCGGTAACGCCGGTGGTGTCTTCCCCGTGTCGCGGGCATTGCGTCGGGTCTTCAGCGTCTCACGAGTAACTATTGCCGTACCGATACCGCGGATCTCGTGGGTTGCTCCGTCTGAATCGAGTGCCGCGAGGTGGAGGGCCACCGTATCGGGATTGGCCGCGTCTCCCGACCAGCTTCCCGCATGGGGCGAGTGTTTTGCTCCCATCTCTGCGAAGCTCGCGTAGAGCATCCACCGCTCGGGCGTTACGTTCCATCCAATAGGATACACCTCGCCAAAGTTTGGCGAGTGTACGACCACGTCCTGCTCCTCCCGATATGCCGCGAAGAGGCGGCCAGCCGCCCCGCTACTCACGAGTGTACGGCTGAGTCCTTCATGCTGGGACGGAGCACTTGAGACCGATCCCCCAGGTGTGAGCCAGAGAGTATTCAGTTCACCGCCGCTGATTTGAAACCACCCTTGGGGTGGTCGGTATGATCGGTCGTTCCCTGGCAGGATTCCTCCGTTGTCTCAGAACACATCTCCAAACAGTTGGTCGAATATCTTACCAACGCTTCCAGATACTGATGAGCTTGTATCCCCCTGTGAAAAGAGTTCCTCTACACCTCTCTTGCTCATGGCTACTTTAAAAAATGATTAGATTCCACGAATATGATTATAGGCTAAATAATGAGCTGTCAATTATTTCTTTGTCCAGGCTTCGTAGTGCCAGTACTCTCCACCTGGTTCCGTTGATGTGAGTGTGTATTCGGGCGGGACGGTTGGAAACCATGCATCCCCCTCGTGATCCCGATCTATTCGGGTAATAACGAGGTGGTCTGGGATTTTCGACTCCAGAGCCTGTCGGTAGATTTCGGCTCCGCCGATGATCCAAATATCCCGTCCACCGAAGAGTCGGGCATTGCCGAGAGCAATGTCGAGCGAGTGTGCAATGACGACTCATTCATAGGAGTAGGATGTATCTCGGGTCACGACCACGTTGATGCGGTTTGGCAGGGGAGTGCCGATCCGTGCAATGATCGAATCGAACGTCTTGCGTCCCATCACGACCACGCCTCATTTGGTCAATTCCTTGAACCGCTTGAGATCGGCGGGAATGTACCATGGAAGTTCCCCCGATCGCCCGATCAGGTTGTTGCGGTCCATGGCAACGATGAGGGAGATAGACATGCTAAGATTTCGGTAAATGCTGATCGTACCCGAGTGAGATGAGTGTGTCGCAGGCGGTCCGTATGTCCGTTGGGAGCGGTCATTGATCCGATTGGTATCCGAGCGCGGTATACCGCTCCATGCGGAGGGCATCGCCGACGAGGATATTCGCAAGACGCGCCGTATCTATGCCGGTTCGTATGAGGTACTCGTCGAGCGTCTCCGGGCGCGAGACGGGGCGGGCGGCATCGTACGGTCGTGGGTATTGTGCTTCCCATGTGGCGATCGCGCGACGCTCCATGTAGGGGAGGTGGACGATGAGAAACGACCGTGCGTCCGGGAATTCTCGCTCAATGATCTCCGCAGAGAATCGGACGTTCTCGCCCGAGTTGGTGGCACGGTCTTCGAAAATAATTGCGTCTTCCGGTACGCCGCGGAGGATCATTTCGCGAGCGAAAACCCGTGCTTCCGTTTCGTTCCATCCGGTTGCGAGCAGATCGTTGGTATGCGCGATCCCTCCGGAAACGAGGATCTTTCAGGACTTCGAATATCCGGCATGCCAGAGCTCGGCCGCGTAGGTCGCCACGTCCGGGTCTATGCTGCCGAAGACCGCGAGGATATCGGATTCGACCGGAGGGAGACCGAGACGGAGGTAGTCGTAGAGGGTTGTGAGGTACTCGATTGGCGCGGACGATGATGAAATTATCATAATTACGCGCTCGGAGTCGAGCCGTCCGCGGATGCCACGCTCGCGACCTGCGTCGCGTCGAAGAATCCTCCCGTGATCTGGAGCTCGGCCTTGAGCGTGGGGTGGGACTTGTAGTCCGACAGGGTCACATGCTCGGGACGGAAATCGTCGATGCTCGTGCATTCGGGACTGATGGAGATCGTGGACAGAGGATAAGGCTCACGCGTGAGCTGTTCCTTGGCTTGTTCTATATGCGCGTTGTAGACATGTGCATCTCCGAAGGTATGGACGAATTCCCCCACTTCGTAGCCTGTGACGTGGGCGATGACATGGACGAGCAGGGCATAGGAAGCGATATTGAACGGCACACCGAGGAACATGTCCGCGCTGCGCTGGTAGAGCTG
>DDBV01000016.1:0-190 GCA_002335145.1 Patescibacteria group bacterium UBA2023 | reverse complement strand
TCGGGAAGTGACAGGTCTCCTCCGGGAGTGCCATGTGATAGAGATACTCGGGATTCCAGGAGGTCACGATCGCGTTCCGAGCGTAGGGATCGTCTTGAATCTCCTTCACGGCCCAAGCGAGCTGGTCTACGGTCCGTCCGGGATTCTTGGTCGGCCAGCGGCGCCACATCTCCCCGTAGATGCGGGGGAG
>DDBV01000002.1 GCA_002335145.1 Patescibacteria group bacterium UBA2023 | reverse complement strand
GGAGATTCCGGTTTCGGAGACGGAAATATCGCCGAGGTCGATCTTATTGGGTCCAATCGAACAGGAAGAAAGCATGATCGAGCATCCGATTACCACAGAGATTCAGGAAAAATTTCGCATAGGAGAGAGGGTGAGGAGGAAAAAGTAACTATGCCGGAAGATAGCGAAGGACTATGGGTAGACACAGGTGCCGATCATGTCTTCGGTACCGAGTCGATCAATGTCGTCGATGTTTGAGACGAAGATGGGGAGTTTCTCAT
Source organism: Patescibacteria group bacterium UBA2023 (assembly GCA_002335145.1). Classification (GTDB taxonomy): domain Bacteria; phylum Patescibacteriota; class Gracilibacteria; order BD1-5; family UBA2023; genus UBA2023. Next base: position 29,814 of record DDBV01000002.1, on the reverse strand, counting down.
CCTTCGCGAGAGCGATCGCGCTTTGGTCCATCACGCGGAGATTCTGCGCGAGCGTATCCGCGAGCGAAATGCTCTCATAGCGGACGGCATCGGGGTGTTTGGCGGGGTCCTGATCATAGACTCCGTCAACTTTTGTTCCTTTTACCACGCAGTCGCAGTGCAGTTCGAGCGCGCGCAGGACTGCGGCAGAGTCTGTTGTAAAATAGGGGTTTCCGGTTCCGGCGACCGCGATCACGATACGTCCCAGCGAGAGATGTTTGAGAGCGCGCCGTCGAATGAACTGCTCCGCGACTTTTGGCATTTCGATTGCCGAAGCGATTCGGACGGGCTGTCCGAGCTTCTCGATAGCATCCCCAAGGGCGATACCGTTCATGACAGTAGCGAGCATGCCCATGGTATCAGCACTCGACCGGTCGAGCCCCTTGGCGGCACCGGAGACACCGCGGAAGATGTTTCCTCCTCCGATAACGATCACGATTTGCATGTCCCGTTTCCGGAGCGCAATGATCTTCTCGGCGAGTTTTTGGAGGAAGACGACATCGATCCCGTAGTCGCCGTCTCACTGGAGTGCTTCGCCCGAGAGTTTGAGCAGGATACGTCGGTACGAACGGAAGGTTGAGAGGGTTGATTGATGGTCCACGAGAAGGAGGGTTAAATCGATACGAACCAGACGAGCCCGGCCGCGAGGGCCGTGATTACGGTCACGACCACGAGTGAAGTATTGATGGTGCGATTCGTGGCGAGTGTCGTTTCGAGTGCGGATAATTCTTTTCTTGCCTGGTTTGCCGCCTCTTCGCTGCGCGAACGGGACGATTCGAGTAAGAAAGCGGTTTTCTTGTGCTCGGCGAGAGAAATCGAGTTCTTGAGATCGGCTTCGATCTTCCCGAGAGCGTAGGCGAGTTCCCGGACAGAAGCATCTTTGCGTTCGAGCTCGTCCTTTGCCTCTTCGTAGAGGGTTTTGTAATCGAGCCCCCCAGACTCGATAGGTCGCGTCCGGAATCCATCATCGCTGCGTGGCTTCGGGACGATCGTCACCTCCTCCTGAATCCCTCCTCTGCGGAGTCGTTCTACATCATCTTGATGGAGCTGAATATTCTTCCCGATCTTTTTCATGCGGATTTTCCCAAGACGTACGTACCGGTCGATAGTACGGGTCGACACGGAGAGAAGCTCGGCTCCTTCGAGGCGTGAGATCGTATACATGGCGGGAATTTAATCGGCGGCATTGTATCGATTCCGAGCAAAAAAGCAATGGCCCCGGATCGGCACACACGCGAAAATAGCTACGTGAGAGGAAATTCCTCATCCATTGCCGCATCGATCCGGGCTTGTTCGCGCGCGCGCTCCTCTGCCTCCTTTTGTTCCACGATGGCAATGATTTCCTGCGAGTGCAGGAACCCAGCCTGGATAGCCTGGAGTTGCTTCTTCGTGATTGGTTTCTTCGCTCGCGGTGGCGGCGCGTGATCTCCTATTCCCATTGTGATACAGTGTATAAATATCTCCCTGACAAGCGTTTGGTGACTATTTCCGGACGCAACGGACGGACATGAGGATATGTGAGAGGGTGGCTGTATCAGCATCCTCCGGGTACCGCGATAAGGTAGCCGAGGAGGTCGGATTTTCCTCATCATACCGATATGAGAGCCCCATAAATCCATCTGCTGCGAGATACTGGTATTCACCGTAGCTGTACACGATCGTTGGTTCTCCCGCATCCGAGCGATACCTCTCCGGAATATCCCCGTAGTCAATCTCGATCGGCTCCGGTTCCTTGAGAGAAAACGTATTTGCTACCACTGACATATGACGATCAATCCAGAGTCGTCCACGGGCAGAAAGTGAGAGATCAGTCGCGAGCTTTGTGAGATATTTCCAGCGGTTTTCGTCCGATTCCGATTCGCCCGAGAGCTTCTCCCGGTACGCTGCGGTCCATTCGGCGACCGTGGGGAGGCGGTAATCCGCGGGACACGCACGCTCCCCGTCGTCACGGCTGAAGTAATGATTCGAGTAACGCGATCCGGTGGAGTCGCACATGGCCCAGAAGAGACCGCCTATGAGCATGTCGTCCTTGCTGCACCCAGGGAAACGGCTCGCTTCGCACGAAGCTCAATCCGCGGAGAGGGCGTATCAGCTCGAACATTCTTCTACCTGACATGCCCCCCACGACTGACTTGTTTTGTCCCATGTCGTTGTCCCCGATCAGTTCGGTATCGAGCAAGTCTGCGTGTCCGCGATACATTCTCCATCACTCGAATGTGAACCGGATGGGCAGGAGATTGGTGTCTCGGTTTCTTTTTCCGGCTCTTCTCTCGTCCGTGGTTTCTCATTCTCTCAGGTCTGAGTCTGGAGGACGGAAGGCGTTTCTATGGTCCGTATCGCCGCATGCTCTTTGATCCATCGTATTCGCGCCTCGTCATCCGAGAAGTGGGACTCGAGAGCCTCAAGGAGTTCGATTTTCTCGGGATCAACTTGCTTCTGTCTGAGGCGGGTGAGCGCGCGAACGAGCGTTTGCGTGCTCACGTTACGGTGATCCATGATAGCTTCGAGTCGTTCGACTATGAGATCGAATCGGGCCGAATCGATTGCAAGAACGGGCAGGGGGGCACAAGCGAGCAAGAATGCCATGAACACCGCTATGTATTGTTGTACTGCCATTGTCGTAAGGCTAGGGATAAGCACTCGCCTTTGTATCATGGGGTCGTTACCGCAGCGTTACCGTCCGACATAGGTGATTGCTGGCAAGATATCACCATCCGCTCCGGGCGATATGCTCCAGTCTGTAAAATAGTCGTCGCTCGATTCCCCGTGCGATGCAGAAGTCTGTGGCGACCAAATGATACTTGCCGATCCGACGGACGTCTCCGAGACGCCAGTCTTCAGTTCGTCCGGTGTGCCGGAAGCATCGTTCGTGGCGAGTGAGGGAATGGCGATCCGAAGGTAGTCGTTGGTTGTCGCAGAGGAGAGCTTCATCTTGAGCTCGAGATTCGTCGGCGTCGTGGAGATCACGAGGCGTCGCTCGAAGTCGACAACGAGATAGAGCTGGCTGCCAGATTTGACGGCACGGTAGGACACACCGTAGACGGAATCGGTATTGAGGCCGTTCACGAGCAGTGCGAAGCCCGATATTTTGGAGTTGCCGTCTGCCGAACTCTGGAAGACATTATCGTATTCGTTCGAGAGTCCGTATTCGCGGTAGACGGCCGAATCTATTGATTTCCCGGCGATCACGGCATTGATTTGGAAAACCAAGCGTTTGATGGATGCGTACTGCGAAGCTGCCCGGATAGAGAAGGGAGAGAGATACTGTGTACCAATTCCGAGAGACGGACTATCGCTCGATGCCGTGGAGATGATAATAGGGGAATAGGCCGACGTACATGCCCCCGAAGCGATCAGCTGTCCACGATCGCACGATGACTCAGCAGCGGATCCGGTGGACCCGCTCATGGAGGAGGAATTCTCCTCATCGACACAGGCACCAGCATGAGCGATGGTTGTGCCAGCACCATCAGCCATACAGGCGTTACCGTAGGTTGTATTATCGACTCCGCATACAGGCGCGTACTCCATAGTGCAGGCAGTCGGAGTGTCGCTTCCGGTTGCACTTTCTTCCGGTACAACGATAGGATCGACGTAGCCAGCACCCGCCGGATAGCTCGTGGCGTCCGGATTCTGGACAAAGTAGATAATGCGTGGCATATATTTGCGGACTCGCTCATCTGTGGCATACCGTAGCTGGAGTTCGCGCAGACGCGACACGATCTTCGCGCGGGAGCTTTCCCCCTTCGTTTCTATGAGTCGCTCGATACGGCCGACAGCCCGGTCGACGATCGCCTGATCAGCAACACTGAAGGCAGCATAGGTACTCGCGGCAAATCCCACAAACAGGAGTATGGCGACAGAGAGAAACGCGAAGAATCTTTTGGAATACATAGATGGCAGGTGGATGATACTTCCGCCATTATACCCCCTTTCGTCGAAAGACAACCCCGATCGTCTGGAACAATATTTTCATGTCGAGATAGGTATTCCAATTCTCGATATAGTACGTATCGAGTGCCACTTCGCGTTCCAGACTGTTGTCTTCGCGTCCGTGGATCTGAGCCATTCAGGTTATCCCCGGCTTAAAAGTAAGGACTCGTCGGCTTGGTTCATCGTATTGTGCCACTTCGCGGGGCTGGTGCGGACGGGGACCGACAAGACTCATCTCGCCTGTGAGGACATTGAAGAGCTGTGGCAACTCATCGATCGAATATCGCTCTATGAGCGTGCCGATGCGGGTTTTGCGCGGGTCATTGCGAATTTTATAGATCGGTCCGGACCTGTGGGACTGCCGAGAGATAAGCTCGCGTTCGTAGGCGAGTGCTGTGTCGTCCTCGTGCCTTATGCCATAGGCATCTTTCACGCAGTATTCCCACCGCATGTAGCGGAATTTATAGAGATCGAACTCGACTCCATTCTTCCCGACTCGTCGATTGCGGTAGATCACGGGACCGGCCGGATCCTCGATCTTGATCGCTATGGCTACGGCAAAAAGCAGAGGGGAGAGGAGCAGGATGCCCGAGAGACTCGCGACAATATCGAAGAGACGCTTCATGACACGGCTCCACGGGCGGAGTCCAATGGAACGAATCTCAACGACCGGAATTGATCATACGAACGAGAGTTCCGTATTGGATTTCTCCGCCTCGAACCGGTTTGTGACATAGCGGTATCCCACGCCGTAGATCCGGGCCATCTCGAAAATCTCCTGAAGCTCGCCTTGTCCGTAGTCGGTATGTACCAGGAGAATATCATCCATGTCGTTTGCACGAATCATGGCGATGAGAGCATCCTTGCCAGCCACATGCAAAAGACCTATTTCCGGTATAGTCTCGCGACTTGAGTAGGCGATGAGATCGTAGGTTCGAGTCGATCGGACGGTCTCGATAATGGATGGTTCGTCCCGTCCCAAAAGCAGTACGAGACGACGTCTGGTAAGTAGGCCATCGGCGAGGAGCCGTCATTGTACCGCGTCCGCGATGCGACGTTCGGCGAATATCCAGACAAATGCCAACAGGAACGCCATGATGAGAATAAGACGGGGAATTTCTGTGGTGTAGATGTAGCCGTTTCCCAGGTAGATCCCCGCGATGCAGAACAAAAAGGATGAGAAAAGTCCCGAAATAACCGAAAGCGTCTCGTTCGCGCGACTCGTGGTGGTGCGAACCTCGTAGAGCCCGGACGATGCAAAGACAAGCCCCGAGACGCACGCGCCGAACGCGGCAAACCAGAGAAGTTGTTCCGAAGGGATCGACTGCGGCGGCAATCCGAAGACTCGCTCAAACCAATCGAACGAGCGGATATGTGCGGCGAGGAAGAAGCTTCCGAAGACGAGCGCGAGCTCGATCGGCAGCTTGAGTACGGCGAAGAGAATCTCGTGGCGTCGCATGGATTGAAAAAGCGATCGTTTCGGGTAGTATATCCCCGGGCCGTTTTTTACCAACGAAAAATATGTTCGATTCGGTGGAGCAGTCGTTCATTGCGATCGTGCTCGGACTTCTTCTTGGGGCATTTCTGTTCTCGATTTTCAAGATCCGTGCCATAACAGGAGATCTTCATCGGGAATCTCGTCGGATTGTGGATATTTTCCATGAGCGTGCCGATAAGATTCCGGCACTTATCGAGAGTATTCGCCGCTACGATGCTGCACCGCACGCGTTCGATGCGATTATGCCCGTGTACGAGCGTGCTGTCCTCTCGCGTACCACAGAAGTTTACCAGCTACTCGGCCTCGACCGCGAACTTTCGCGGGAACTCTCGTTCCTTTTGCGTTTCGCGCTGCATGTGGATGGTCTCGGGCGCGATGGACATTTTATCGCGGTGCGAGATTTCCTCGTCTACTACGAACGAGCCATGACGGAGAGACTCCGGGAATACAACAAGGCCGTCCGATTTCATAATCGACTCGTGCGTCTCAAGAATTTTACCGTTCTCGGCCTCTTTGTCCCGATCCGCGACCTTGAGGAAGTTGTCTAGACCCCTCGGTTCGCCACCGCTTCGAGTACGGCGTCCAGAACCATCGCAACCCTCTGTTGAGCATCTTTCATGAGAAGCTCCATCTGTTCCGGACTCAGGTTCGCTTCTTTTGCTGCCTCGAGGATCTTGATCTCGGTCCGGATCTCTTGAGCCTGTATTCTGAGAGCAGCAATCTCTCGTTGTGACATGGTTGTTTCTTGTAGAGTGTTTGTCTTCGATAGGGCTCCCTCTTGGAGGCTACTTTTTCTGTGCGTAGGTCTTGCGGCCATCGTCCACGAGCTGGTATCCGAGCGCGTCTATCTCATCACGCAGACGATCCGCCTCAGTGTAGTTCTTTGACTTCCGTGCCTCATCGCGTGCCGATACGAGGGCTTTCACTTCTTCCGGCACATCGGCTGTTTCCATGGTTGTCCAGTCGAAGATCGCGAAGACCGAATCCATTGTCCGGAGAAAATCCGCGAGGCTCTCCATTTCTGGCATTGAAAATTCCCGTCGGTCCATGCCAGTATTGATTGTGGTCGCCGTCTCATGGAGTAGGGCCACAGCCTCGGGCGTGGAAATATCGTTTTCGAGCGATTCTACGAAGCGGGTGATCCGACTCTGCATATCCTCACGGAACTCCCGCCGCACGGCGGAGCCAGATGCTTCGTAGCGGGCCATGCGCCGCAGGAGCTCATCGAGCGAGCGCACAGTCTCCATGGTCTTGTCTATACGCTCGAACGTGAAATTGAAATTATCGCGATAGCGAGTCTCCAAAATCATGAGCCTGAAGGCGCGGGCCACGAGCCCGGAATCGGCTTCGGGATATTTCGAGAGAATATCGCGCAGGGTATGAAAGTTCCCCGCGGATTTCGCCATCTTCTTGTTCTCTACGAGCAGGTGTCCGCCATGGCTCCAGCATCGGCTGAATTGCCGTCCGGTATATGCCTCGGTCTGGGCGATCTCGTTTTGGTGATGAGGGAAGATGTGGTCGATCCCGCCGAGATGCAGATCGATCTCGGAGTGGAAGTGCTTTTCGTTGAGCGCACTGCATTCTATATGCCATCCCGGCCGTCCCGGCACCGTGCGATGTTCTCCGTCAATCACGAATTCCGCATCCCATGTATTCTCACCATCGGCATCGGGGTCGTAGGCCTTCCAGAGGGCGAAGTCCGCAACGGACTCTTTTTCGTACTCGTCGTTGCTCACGCGTACACCGTCTTTCATTTCCGAGACATCGATATGAGCGAATTCACCGTAACGCCTGAAGCTCTTGATCCGGTAGTAAACGCTCCCATCCTCGGCGAGATAGGCATAGCCCGTATCGAGGAGCTTTTGGGTGATAGCGATCATTTCGGGGATAGCGTCTGATATGCGCTCCACCACGTCAGGCCGTATGATACCGAGTCGATCCGTGTCCTCAAAGAATGCGTCCGTGTACCGCTGGGTAAAATCTCGCAGACTCTCGCCTGTTTTTTGGCTGTCGCGGATGGTTTTGTCATCAATATCCGTGAGATTCATGACATGGACGATCTTGTACCCGAGAAATCGCATAGCCCGGAGGATGATATCCTCCACCACATAGGCCTTCATATTGCCGATGTGGGCGTAGTTGTAGGGAGTGGGGCCGCAGGCGTATACGCGGACATGATGTTCGTCCTTCGGTTTGAACGGTTCGATCTTGCGGGTGGCGGTATTGTAGAGAGAGAGGGGCATGTGGGCGGGTATTACGTAATTGTTCCTGGACGAGGAGGGGGATTATCATTGTTTGCCACCAACGGTATGGCCGCCCCTTCAGACCCTCGTGTTGTTGCGCGGTGGGTTTGGTCAGCTATCGATTTTGCAATTTCGAAAATCTTTGGCTTCGGAATCGCATGCTCTTCCAAAAGAGTCACAAGCCATCCCATAGTTCGCAGGACTTTTGGGGTTGTACCCGATGATGATTGCTCGAGCAAGGCGAGCCAGTACCCTAGGCCAATGACACGCAGTGCTTGTGCTTCTTTTTCCTGCAGGGGATCGGAGGTGAATTTCGGTGGATTTGGTATGAGGAGGTGCATCGTGTATGGAGAATATCCCATTGATTTTATAGAAATTTGAACCCTTGCTCCGAATATGCTCGTGATCTGAAATCATCAAGTGATTCGCTCGGCATGAGCAATGATACTGATCGTTCGGATTTGCGGATTGCGATCTCGCATGTGCGTATGTCTTCTGCGAGCATCTCGGCATCAGAGAAGATACAGAGCGTATTGGGCATGGGAGCCGTGGCGTGTATGCTGCAGCCTTCGCTCTCGCGGATCACGACCGGTCGCATAGCTGGCGGATCGAATGCGGCGATTGGTGATACAATCAGGCAATTCGCATCGTGCGGGAGGATCGGTCCCCCGACCGATCGGGAGTACCCCGTGGAACCCGCGGGAGTCGAAACGATAATACCATCTCAGGCAACATCGATCGAGAGCGATTCTAGGCCGATCTTGAATTTTACGATCGATGGCCCAATCGTCTTTACGACCGTCTCGTTGAGTGAGTCGAAGCGGGTTGTCCGATCATCAACAATAAGCTCGTTCTCGAGTAGAGGGAAAGAAAGCGATTCGAAGGTCGTCTCGGCCGAGAGTGTCGCCGGATCCGATAACAGAAATCCTTTGTGTCCGAAGTTGATCCCGAGAAAGGGGAGTCATTCATGGGCATGGGCACGTACGGCTCGCAAGAGAGTGCCGTCTCCGCCGAGCGTCACAATCATGTTGTCTCCACGATCTGCCCAGGACCGGATGACCAGACCGGATGCGAAATCGCGTAGATCATCGCGATGATCGAAAACCGACCGCTCATAGACGATCGAGAGATTCCCGAGAGCGATGCGCTCCAAAGCCATAGTATTACGCTCAGAATTTGAAGATCATCACATCTCCGTCCGCGACTACATAGTCCTTACCTTCGAGCCGGACTTTTCCGGCTTCCCGAGCTCCGCTCCATCCACCGTGGGCAATGAAGTCCGTGGCAGAGACAACCTCGGCCTTGATAAATTTCTTCTCAAAATCGGTGTGGATCACGCCCGCAGCCTGGGGAGCCTTCCATCCTTTCTCTATCGTCCAGGCACGGACTTCCTTTTCTCCGGCCGTAAAGTAGTAGGCGAGCCCGAGCGTATCGAACGCGGTGCGAATGAGTGTCTCGGTCGGATTGCCCGTGATCCCGAGCTCTGCCAGGTATTCGGCCCGCTCTTCGGGTGAGAATCCCATCATGTCGAGTTCGAATTTTACGGAGATCGCAACGACCGGAATTTTTTGGTCATGAATACCGATTGCGGTACGTAGTTCGGACTCGGGCATGTCCGTGCGATCCTCGTTCACGTTGCAGGCGTAGAGGAAGGGCTTCATGGTAAGCAGGTGCAAATCACGAAGGAGGAGCGCTTCTTCTTCCGAGAGTTCGACCGATCGGGCGAGCCGCCCTTCATCGAGTGCGGAGCGTACCGACTGGTACACAGGGAGACGCTTCTTGGCGTCAGTATCATTACCACGGGCCTTCTTCTCCACTTCGCCGAGCTTGCGATCGAGTGATTGGAGATCGGCGAGAACGAGCTCGGTATTGATCGTCTCAATGTCGCGCTTCGGATCCACGGATCCATCGACATGGTGGACGTTTGGATCATCGAAAATGCGGACGACCTGCATGATCGCGTCGCACTCGCGGATATTCGCGAGGAAGGCGTTTCCGCGCCCCTCGCCTTTGCTCGCTCCCGCGACCAGTCCCGCGATATCTACGAATTCGGTCGCGGAGGGGATCGTCTTCTCGGTCTTCGCGATGCGTGAGAGTTCGTTGAGCCGGGGATCCTCCACGTTCACGCGTCCTACATTCGGGTCTATGGTGCAGAAGGGGAAGTTGGCCGCCTCGGCCGCATAGGTCTTGGTGAGCGCGTTGAAGAGGGTGGATTTGCCCACATTGGGGAGTCCAACGATACCGATTTTCATCTGAGTTCGAGTGGTTAGGTATTTGGGGTTCTGGGGTGTTTTGGAGAGGAGAGTCGCCGAGCGAGAATAGCGACCGCTTCATCGTATTCGGTCGTGCCATCTTCCAGAGCTTGGAGGAGTTCCGGTGGGTAGGTTCGTTCGAGACAGAGACTCACGACTGCATCGTCCGAGAGTCATCATTGTCGCCAATTCGTCGCCTCGTATCTGGAGAGTACGCCTGTCCGCGTCATTTCGTCCACGAGCGCGGCTACGGTTTGGCGGTATAAGGGAGTCTCATCGGATCCGTCTGACGGCATGTCTTGAGAGGGGCCGAACCGTCCAGACAGAATCGTGCACATTGCCTTTGTTTTTATGTCGCTTTGAGCTTCTCTTGGCGACTAGAAAGTCCTTCCGCTCGTAGTCTCCCGTAGGGTTTGTCCGATCGTTGACTCGGACGAATCGATCGTGAAGACGAACCAGTACCCGAGAAGCGTGAGCATAGTGAGCGCGATCATGAGGATCTTGGTCACCGGCTCTATATGGAAAGAATAGTTCTTGAATTTGTACGCGTGCATCCGAGCAACGAAGAGCATAACCCAGAGCGTTGCCGCGAATGCCGTATAAAGTCCGAAAGTGATCCAGAGCATGGTATGTGCTTCATGAGAAATCTCGTGTCCGGATTATAGTCGATATTCGCCAAAAACAAATCCTGGTGCAAAAGGCGGCGTTTTTCCGTCACAAAGTCTTGCTTTTCGTAGTCTTTCATGTAGATTATGCGCGTAAGTCTCGAAGTTTGTGACACGGTGCGGTGGGATGGTGCGTCCTATCTCCCCTGGGTAAGAACGAGAGAGTTGCATGTACTATTTTCTACTCCAGGGCCACCATGGCTAAGAAACTGTTTATCGGAAGTCTCGATTGGAATACCACCACCGAGGAGCTTTCCGCCGCTTTCTCCGTATTCGGAGAGCTTGAGGACGCCGTCGTCATCTTCGACCGCGAGACCGGTCGATCCAAGGGATTCGGATTCGTTACGTTCGTGAACGATGCCGATGCCGACCGCGCGATCGAAGAGATGCACAACGCAACTCTCGGACGCCGCCAGATCATCGTCAATGAGGCTCGCCCGCCCGAGCCGCGTGGTGATCGCGGACCTCGCCGTCCGTTCGGAGACCGACCTCGCCGCGAGTTCGCTCCGCGCCAGGACGACTTCGGGTACGAGGGGTAATCCCTCTCCCACAAAAAACACCCTTCCCGCACCGGAGGGTGTTTTTTTGACGTTCTCTGTTCTATGTGCTAGTATATTGTCCTGATAAATATTATATCCGGTGCCATGAACCCGAAACTTGAAGCTCTGCAAACCGCCCCCCAAGAGGCGCCCAAGAAAGACGATGCACAGTTGCGAGCCGAAACAAAGGAAGCACTTGCCAACTACATGGCATGTATGAGCGATATGATGGAATTTGCTACGGGCGAGGGTCCATTGCAGAATCGGCTCAATGCTTTCCGCGCGCAACAGAATTCCGAAGCAGGTCAGCGTATGGATAAGAGGTTTTGGCTCGATCCGAGTACGCAGGCGATGCTCCGGATCACTCTCGGCCCCGATGGCGCAAGACAGCTCACGGCAGACATCAAGAATCCTACGAAATTCAAAGAGATGGTCAGTAATGTGCTTGCAAATCTTGAAACGGCGAGGCAAGATCCGGTCAAATTCGCCGAGTTCGTCTCTGCCAATGTCAACAGCATGTGTATCTCAAGTCGTGTACCAAATGCGACTTTGGAGGCACGGAGACGGGAGCGTGCCGGGGAAATCGGCATAAATCTGGATCTGGATGAAGATGAATCTTCCCCCGATACCTCGCCCACTTCCGAAGAAAGTCGCGGATAGTGATCTTATCAGGCCAAGAACTTGATACATCGAGTCTCACACTCTTCGTATATCTCATTGAGTACAAATGAACCGTGAAAATCTCGTTGCCGATCTCAGGCGCATCGATGCCGAACACGAATATCTCGGTATCGGAACCGTGCTTTCTAATATCCAGACGTTCGATGACTCGGAAGTCGAAGGGTTCCATGCTTTTTTTTCCCGCGTAGTCTCTGTCCTGGAATCGTACTCTGAATCACAGAGACGTGCCTTTCTCGGAGAGCTTGCCAAGATTTACCAGCGGGATGCATTTGCTCTCCGTCGAGCTATGTGACAGTATGCTTCTCGCTTGCGCGAGCTGCAGGAACGAAATGAAAACGCTGCTTCCGATCCGCTCGCAGATCTCGACCTGCTCTAGATATTCCCTATCGGACGGATGTTGTTCTGTCCAGGTCGGCTATTGTACCAAAGGAAGCAGGCGTGAGTATTACTTGGAGAGGTGACTTTGCGAGAGTGTCTATCGATCTCGACATACCGCATACCGGAGTCGGACAATACCGTCTCCCACAGTCTGACAAGAGAGGAGAGAAAGGCGTGTTTCGTATTCTGTCGCCCATATCATTGGCACTCATGCGCCGAGTACGATCGGCTCGAGATCGAGATGGATCTCGTCTATGAGATTGCGCTCCAAGAATCCGGTATTGATGGTTGATCCTCACGCGATGATTGCTTCTTGGAATCCCCCCGACAGGATTGTCGCCAGTGCTTCCTCGCAGGATCGCACGGCCACATGATTTGGCGGCATATCCGGAATCGGACGTCACGTGAGTACCACGGTAAAAGGGTCGCCGAGAGTATCAAACTCTCCGCTCGACCTCATGAGATCATAGGTCGTCCGTCCGACGATCATATTCTTCATCTCTCTCACCCGTTCACAGTAGTACCGCCACACTTCCTGTGACCAGGGGGCTTCGTGGTTTTCCCGGGCGATGTATCAATTGATAGACGAAGCGAGAAAGAGGATGGTTCGCATGGGTATTGTACCAAAAGCACGAAGGTATTGGCGACCAATGATACGCAGTACGAGGTCTTTCACAAGAAGGAGACAAGAGAATCGAGCGAACAGACGCCAGAAACTTGCCTTTTTCTTGCATCTGCGTATTCTCGCCCCATATTACCTATCCATACATCGTATGGCGACAGGAGCAAGAGGGGGGCTGGGCGAGTTCGATCCGACCCGAGAAGCGAGTAATGGAGCTGGAATAGTGTTTGATCCGCATTGATACGAGACGCTCTCCGAGCTTTTCGATGTGCTTACAAGATTCCAAAAGCAGCAATGGACACTCAAAGGATCGGAGGATGCTGTCTTTTCTCCGGCGAGAATTGCAGAATTGATCGTTTCGGCTGCCGAGAGCATGAACGGTGACTATGTTTTTCCGGTTGGTAGGGGGGAGGGTCTCGAGGATCCTGAGGCCTCCCATCGTCATGATGCCATTACGCAAATCGTGAATGATGTGCAATCGAGGGACTCAATGAGAATCGAAAATGCCGAGAAGCGTCTCTGTGTCGCGTATCTTCGTGCTCTCACCTCGTCCGGCTGATTGCGCGTTTCCGTCTGCAAGACATTTGTTCGACACATTCAAAGAGACCGAGAGAGTGTCGTGATACATGAAGACAGTCTCCAGCTGATCCCACTCTCGAACGGATATGTTTCTCAAGTTTCCCGCTTCACTGCAGGGAGTATCTGAGAGATCCTACGCAATATTGATTGCTTGCCCTTGAGATCGTTCGTGAAACAGTTTCCCCCTGATTACGGTGAGCGGGGGTTTTTCCCAGGAAATGAGCCGGTGCCAGGAGAAGTGGAGCGGGTCAGGGCACGATGGGCCCGTCTCGAAGATCTCGAGGCTGCAGCGAATCGTGCTCAGTCCGAGGGGTTGTCCGAATAAAAAAAAAACGGCTATGGCCGTTTTTTTTATGTGCGCTAATTACTTCTAGGAGCAGACTGGCTGCCTCCGCGACCACGTCCGCGACCTCCTCGGAAGCTGCGTCCGCGACCTCCTCGCCCGCGACCTCCTCGCCCAGCCGAGGACTTCGGCTTCGGCATCCAGGCAACGAGCTCTTCATCGGTGGGAGAATACGGATGATCCATAACCACATCGATTTCGAGCTTGGTGAGTCGCTCGATCGCGCGGAGATTGTCGGCCTCCTCGGATGAACAGAATGATATGGCGACCCCCGCAGCCCCAGCGCGACCGGTCCGCCCAATACGGTGGACGTAGGTCTCGGGCTCGTCCGGCAGGTCGTAGTTCACGACGAGGGAGAGGTCGTCTACATCGATTCCGCGAGCGGCGATGTCGGTGGCAACGAGTACCCGGATGCGTCCTGTCTTGAAATTCTCGAGCGCGCGTCGTCTGGCACTCTGGAGCTTGTCTCCATGGATTGCTGCGCACGGGACCCGGTGGTGTTCGAGTTCGCGGGTGAGCCTATCCGCTCCGTGTTTGGTGCGAGTAAAGACAATGACCGAGCGGTGGGCGCGATCGCGAAGGAGATGGAGGAGGAGGTCTTTTTTCTCGAGCTTGTGAACGTAGTAGATGGACTGCTCTACCAACTCGGTAGTAGTGGAGACAGGAGCAACAGCTACATGCTCAGGGTTGCGCAGGATTCCGTCCGCGAGACGCATGATCGCGTCCGGCATGGTAGCGGAGAAGAAGAGGGTCTGTCGTTCTTCGGGGATCTTGTCCACGATGCGTCGAATATCGTGAATAAATCCCATGTCGAGCATGCGGTCGGCCTCGTCGAGGACGAGGATCTCCACATGCCGGAGGTCGATGTACCCCTGTTCCATGAGGTCGAGCAGTCGTCCGGGTGTGGCGATGAGAATATCCACACCACGACGCAGTTCTGAGACTTGGCGGTACTGTGAGACTCCACCGAAGACGGTAGTGTGTCGCAGACGGAGGTGTCGTCCGTAGGAAATGAATCCTTCGGCGATCTGGGTGGCAAGTTCGCGGGTGGGCGCGAGTACGAGGGCACGAATGGCGCGTCCTCCGCGGGAGTCGTCCGTTCGTGCGGAAGACGAGAGGCGTTCGAGCGTTGGTAGGGCGAATGCGGCGGTCTTCCCGGTACCAGTCTGGGCAGACCCGAAAAGATCGCGTCCCTCAAGGGCTACTGGAATGGCGCGAGCCTGAATGGGGGTGGGGGAAGTGTATCCCTCTTCCGAGAGGGCTCGCAGAATGTGCTGCGAGAGTCCGAGCTCCGAAAAGGTCGTAGGGAGAGAATCTGACAAGAGAGTGAAATTGAAAAAACGAGCGACAAGTATAAAGGAAAATCTAAAAAATCCAAGGCGAAGTTTAGAGCATCAAAAGATATTTTTGAAAGTATCGCCACCCTAGATAAATCATAAAATTAACGAGATGCTCACATGCTCTGTATACAGAATAACATTATCTATTGACAATAGATCTTATCTAAATATAAGCATTATTATTTAATAATGCTTCTCTATGAGTACCACAGACTTTTCCGTTTTCCATGTAGGCCCTCTCCTGGACCCGATTGATCCGCAATTGCTCAACGCATATCCTCGCGCACAGAATATCAATGGTGCTCTTCGGCGATGAGTTTTTGCTTCATCTGTTGATAAATTCCTTTCGCAAAACATGCCCGGAGTGACATTCCTCATGACTCCAAAGGATAGTCTCGTATTTTCTGAAGAGAAGAGAAGATCGTTGGTCGGTGTTACAATTCCTATGGTAGAAATCGATCCCGATACCATGGATCCTGCTGTCATACGATGTGATCCTAACATTGCACAGGTATTTGCAAGCTTAGAGAATGCTACGTTTTTTCTTGTGTTGTCATTTTTGCGAGCGGTCGCGGAATGAACTCGATCCCCCGAAGATATCAGGAACATGTATTCTATAATAGAGATCTATTTTCAG
The DNA here is from genome assembly GCA_002335145.1 of Patescibacteria group bacterium UBA2023. Classification (GTDB taxonomy): domain Bacteria; phylum Patescibacteriota; class Gracilibacteria; order BD1-5; family UBA2023; genus UBA2023. The sequence continues at coordinate 14,065 of DDBV01000002.1, read as the reverse complement.
AATGGATTTATGCCCATGACGATAACATACGAGCCGTGCGATCAGTCGGCATGATACCCTGACTTCGTAAAACCTTGCGTGCTCCGAATATAGCTGTTTCGTTGATGAAAATAAGATCGAATCATGAAAAGGCCGATGAAAATCGGCCTTTTCATGTGTGCCCTATCCAATATTCCCCCGTCTCCATATTTCTACGGATGTCGTATCCGCCACCCGAATCTTCGTATCGATTTTCTTTCCCTTGATATCAATATACACCGCGATCTCTCCTGCGGGGAGTGTGAGGAGGAACTGTTTGAGTGCCACGAGGTCATCCTTTGTTGCGCCGTGTGGTATGGGAATAACGTGTTCTTGTAAAGACGGGCTTGTCTCGGGTTTTTCTACTGGCATATTCGGTGTGGATACCGTGGCTGCCGAACCGAACCCGAAATCGACATCCTCCAGGTTTGGGCGGACCCGAATCTTCTCGCTTGGGCGGTACTGTCCGGATTCCATTACATGCTTGCGGAATGCCGCCAGAGACGTGGTACGCATGTTACTCGGCATGACCGATATCTCACCGCTTCGCTCATCGAGTCGGGCATTGCCATCGACCATCACCACCGAGTCTGCCACGATCGCGCGAGAGTATTTCTCGTAGTCCTTTGGGAAGATGACGATGGAGAACCGGAAATCCACGCTGTCACACGTCGCGACCATCATCATCTTGCCGCTCTTGGTCTGGATCGTGCGAATCTCCGACACCAGTCCGTAGAGTCGGACTTTCTTCGGTGGTTCGCGTTCAGCTTTTTTTGCGGTCCTGGTTTCGCTTTCCATTGGTTCCTCCGACACTTCCGGCTCAGTATCCCTCGGTTCGGGTGCGGGCATCGCGGATGTCTGTGGGGTTATCACATCGCCTTCATCGGCAGTATCCGATGCTTCGGACGTTTCCATCGTCTGTTCGGCCAGAGCCTCCTGCTGCATAATCAGGCGGGTTTCCGTGAGCGATTTCTGAAATTCGCGCAAGTGCTCTTTTCCGAGGGTCTTATTCCAGAGGTAGCTCTTGAGTCCATCGAATCCATGGCCCGAGACGGAGTATCCGATGACCTGCCGTTCGCTCAGGAGGATTTCCTCGAAGCTCATGGGTGGAGCTTTTTCGAGCTCGAACCGGTGATGGGAATGATCGACAGACGTATCGAAGAGCCCGATCTGGCTCGATTCGGATTTCCTCGCTTCTTCGCGCGAGTAGGCGGTGATCTTCGGGATCGATGCGAGCAGCTGCGCTCGCTCCGCGATAGCATCCATCGCACCCGAGAGCGTGAGTGCTTCGAGTGATTTTTTATTCACCACGTCCGAGTTCGTCCGCTCGATCACGTCCGAGACGCTCTTGTACGGTTGCTGTTTCCGCCCTTCTATGATCGCGTCTATGGGGCTGTCTCCCAGACCCTTGATCGCTTTGAGGCCGAATCGGATATTGCCCGCATCGATGTAGGTGAAGTGGCGACGGGACTCGTTGATATCCGGCGGGAGGATTTCTATGCCGTGAGCTTTGCACTCGTTGATTTCCATCGTGATACGATCGGTGTCATCCTCGTCCGAGACCATGAGTGCGGTCATGAACTCTGTCAGGTGGTACGCTTTCAGATATGCGGTCTGGTACGCGATCATGGAGTAGCAGGCAGCGTGCGACTTATTGAATCCGTATCCCGCGAACGGCTCGATAATGTCCTCGAAGATATACTTGGCGAGTTCTCTCTTGTGCCCCTGTGTGAGTGCTGCCGCGATGAATTTTTCCTTTTGCTCCATCAGCAGATCGATCTTTTTCTTTCCGATTGCACGTCGCAGGATATCGGCCTCTCCCAGTGAGAATCCCGCGAATGCCTGGACGAGCTGCATGATCTGCTCCTGGTAGACGGCAATTCCTTGTGTCGGTTTGAGAATCGCCTCGAGCGATGAATGGGGGAATGAGACCTTTTCCCGACCGTGTTTGCGATTGATGTATGTGGGGATATAGAGCATCGGCCCCGGACGGTAGAGGGATGCCATGACGATGATATCCTCGAAGACGTTGGGCTTCAGCTCCTTCAGATATTTGCGCATACCCGCCGACTCGAACTGGAATACTCAGGTGGTATCCCCTTCGGCGAAGACACGAAAGACCTTGGGATCTTCGTAGTCGATCTTGAGCATGTCGATCTCCTGCCCGTGACGATCGCGCACGATCCGCAGGCACCGGTCGATGATGGTGAGATTTCGGAGTCCCAGGAAGTCCATCTTGAGGAGTCCGAGGTCTTCGATCGGGTACTGCGAAAGCTGCGTGACAATCGCTTTGTCGTCCTTTGGCGGGTGCTGGAGTGCACAAAAATTCGTCATCGGCTCCGGCGCGATGATGACGGCACAGGCATGGACTCCGAGCTGACGAACCGATCCTTCGAGTTTCATCGCGCTATCCACCACCTTGCGGTAGCGAGGGTCGCTGTCGTAGGCCTGCTTGAATTCCACCGATTCTTCGAGTGCCCCCTTGATCTTGGTTCCGGGTTTGGAGGGCATTTTCTTCGCGAGAGCGTTCATCTCCGAGAATGGTATCCCGAGTGCCTTCCCCACGTCTTTCACGGCAGCACGGGCTGCCATGGTTCCGAATGTACAAATTTGTGCTACGTGGTCGTCGCCGTATTTCGCCTTCACGTACTCGAAGACTCGTTCGCGTCCCTCGTCCGAGAAGTCCACGTCGATATCCGGCATGCTGATACGGGCGGGATTCAGGAATCGCTCGAACAGCAGGCCATACCGCAGCGGATCGAGGTCGGTGATACCCGAGAGATAGGCGAGGATCGCGCCGGCTGCCGATCCACGGCCCGGGCCGACGGGGATTCATTCTTTCTTGGCAAAGCTGATGAAGTCCGAGACAATATTAAAGTATCCGTTGAATCCCATGAGATCCACGACCGTCAGTTCGTATTCCAGTCGATGTACCACCTCTCGGTCTCGCTCAGCACGATTCGCGAGCAGGGCATGTTTCTCGTCTGTGTAGTACGCCTCGGCGAGCGCATTGAGCTCCTCTACCGACATGTGCTGGAGCTTTTTGTCTGGAGGGGTGATATCCTTTTTCTGGATGCAGATGTTTATTTCTTCCTCCGAGAGATCGATCCCATAGCGGTATCCGAGTCCGCGAATACAGATATTTCGCAGGTTCCATTCCTCGCTGTCGAGCTGCTTCACTCCGGACGGGAGATGCGAGAGATACTGCTCGTATCCGGATTTTGCCTCACCCTCCAGTGTGAAGACGGGGATAAGCGTGCGCCCGTAGGGGATATCGAGGTCGATCTTATTCGCGATTTCGACCGTAGACGAGAGAGCCTCCGGATGATACGCGAAGAGCTCGGCCATCTCTTCTGCAGGGCGAATGGAATAATCCCCATCGATCATGGAGACACGATCCGGATCTTCGAGTGACCGCCCCGAACCGATACATGAGAGCAAGTCCTGTGCCTCGGCATCGGTCGGGCGGGGGTAGTGTGCATCGTTCGTGGCGACTGTTCGCACGCCCCATATCTTGGAGAATCAAACGAGCGCATCGTTCACACGGGCCTGATTCGGACGGTCGGGGTGCTCTTGGAGCTCCAGATAGACTCCCTCGTCTCCGTAGAGTTTCTGGTAATACCGCACCCGCTCACGGATATATGCCTCGTCTCGTCCGGTAATGACGTGCTGTGGGATCTCGCCATGGATGCCACCTGTCAGGCAGATGAGCCCACTCGCGTACTGTTCGAGGAGATCGAAATCGACCCGTGGCTCGAAGTAGTATCCCGTGAGATACGATGCCGAGACGAGCTCTATGAGATTGCGGTATCCTTCGTTGTCCCGCGCGAGCAGGAGTATCCGATAGATGTTCTGGTTGCGATCACGCGATGTCCGGCCAGACTCAGCGACTGCGAACTCGACACCGATGATTGGCTTGATTCCAGCTTCCCTACATGCTTTGTAGAACTCGAATGATCCGTAGAGATTTCCCGCGTCCGTAAGAGCAACCCCAGACATGCTCAGTTCTTTGGCACGCTCTACGAACTTCGCGGGCTTGCCGAGGCCCGAGAGGAACGAATAGTGGCTCTTGACGCGGAGGTGAACGAAGTCGGTCATGCGGTTGGAATCGTATTTCGTCCGAGAGTATATCCGAAAATTTCGTGAGCGCGAGTCGGTTCTTGTTCTGGTCTTCTTTCGAGCTTTCCGGTACACGAAGTAAGAGAGACGGACACTTTTCTTAAGAATGGGACTTATTTTTCATCTCGCCTTGCTTTTATTGGTCTCCCCGCTATACTCTGACCGTCTTCTAGCCCATACGAGCGCAACACGTCCATGGCTGTACCTGCCGCATCCCACGATACGCACGCCGAGGCTTCCCACGAGAGTACCATCCATCTGCCGGGCCTCCAGGGTGAGGCGATTCCCGGTTGGGAGATCGCGGGCGTTCCTGTTACCAATACGATTTTCTCGACATGGCTTTTCATGGCGATGTTGTTCATCGCTATCGGAATCTTCAATTTCGCTCTGCGATCCGAGATGCTTCCGCGCGTGAAACAGACGGGGATCTCACTCCTGCGTGCGATTGACGATATGGTGGACGGATTCATTCGCGACCGTAAGTTCTCCCGTGCATTTTTCCCCGTGATCGTAGGATTCTTCCTGCTCATTGCGCTTGCCAATATCACGAGCCTCTTTTTTGACTGGCTCGTGCTCGTATCCGCACATCACTCGCTCGGTACCTACCTACGACCTATCAACAGCGACCTCAATACAACGCTCGCCATGGCGGTACTCATCATCCTGTTGTCCCATGTAGTAGCGGTCGTCTACAAGGGGCCAGTCCAGTACCTCAAGGGATACTTCTTCAATTTCTCGGGACACAACCTCGCCGAGCGGTGCATCAATGTTTTCGTTGGATGGCTCCACTTGGTGGGAGAGTTTTCCAAGCTCCTATCCCTCTCGTTTCGACTCTTCGGAAATATTTTTGCGGGAGTCGTGCTCATCAGCGTCATGGCGTTCTTGCTCGGGAAGCTCTCGCTACTCTCCGTGCAGTTTGGACAGATCGCGGTATTGCCGTTTTGGTTCTTCGAGCTCTTCGTCGCTCTCGTCCAGGCGTTCATCTTCTTCATTCTCACGAGTATCTACTTCTCGGAAGCGAAGGACACCCACGCGCATTAGCGGGCGGGTACGAGCGGAAGGGCTTCTCCTTCCCTTCGTACTTACCTACTAACATCCACCACAATATGGATGCTGCTACTCTCAAGGATCTTTCCGTCGCGCTTGCGTTCGGTATTGGAGCCGTTGGTCCGGCTATCGCTATCGGTATGATCGGAGCCGGAGCACTCAATGCTCTCGGACGCAACCCAGAGGCAAAGGACGATATTCGCGCTTTCATGATTCTTGCTATCGCGTTCGCCGAGGCACTCGCCATCTTCGCGTTCGTTATCGCCATGATCCTCAACTTCCTTTAATAGATAGACCACGATGGGATTCATCGACCTCGGGGCGTTCGCGATTCAGTTCGTGAATCTCCTCGTCATCATCTATGTTCTCAATCGATTCCTCTTCCGTCCGTACCTCGCGTACATAGACCGGGAGGCAGCTGATCGTGCACGTTTCGAGTCGAGCGTCTCCGACGCGGATAAACTCGTTCGTGAGGCACACGCCGAGGCGGAATCGCTCCGACTCAAGGCCCGCGATGAGGCAGCTTCCATTCGTCGTGATGGAGAGGAGCTCGCCAAGCGCGAAGCGTCCGAGATTGTTGCTCGCGCCAAGGCCGATGCCGAAAGCGTCCGAACCAAGGCTGTGGCAGACCTCGCGGCTGACCGATCGAAGATGGAGCAGGACCTCGAACGAGAAGCGATTAAATTTGCTCTCGATGTCAATGCTCGGCTCTTCGCCCGCTCCGAAGCGCATACCGATTTTATTACGAAGCAATGCCAAGCGAAGTAACCATCGAAAACATCACCTCCGCTTCGCGCGAGGAGCTCGTCGAGGGTCTCGCCATGCTCCGACAGTACCGACGCATGCGTCGGTCTATCGGTAAGCGTGCCCGTGAGATATTCTCCCGTGCTCGCTCCGGGGAAATTGCAATTCGCGGTGAACGTGCCGCGAATTGCGATGCTTCGACACTCATTGTCGAACTCGACCGGCGGTTTCCGGATCTTGGCCTCGGGTCGCTCGCCGACCAGATCGTCTGGACAGAAAATCCGCATCTCGAAGGGGGAATCCGCCTCTTTGTCGGAGATGAGATGATCGATGCCTCGTATCGCCGTATTCGCACAGGACTCCTTTCCTAACACATTTTCTCCCAAACCACTACGTATGGCAGTTACCGATACCATCGCCCACCTTATCCAGAACATCGAGCGTCGTCTCGACTCCGCCGATGTCTCGCCCGAGCGCGCGTCATCAGGAGAGGTCGTCTCTCTCGGAGACGGGATCGCCAAAGTCGCGGGCCTCCGCAATGTGGCGTACAATGAGGTTATCGAATTCGAATCCGGTGCCAAGGGCGTTGCTCTCAACCTCGAAGAGTATTCGGTCGGAGTTGTCGTCTTCTCCGGATTCTCCACGATCAGCGAAGGAATGGTCGCAAAATCTACCGGACGCATTCTCGAAATCCCGGTCGGAGAATCACTCCTGGGTCGCGTCGTTGATCCGCTCGGAAACCCCATAGACGGAGGTCCGGCTATCACGCCCGCAGCATTCTACCCCGCTGAGCGTGTCGCGTCCGGAGTCATGAGCCGCAAGTCCGTCCATGAACCGCTCCAGACCGGTATCAAGGCGATCGACGCACTCGTACCAATCGGACGAGGACAGCGCGAACTCATCATTGGAGACCGCCAGACCGGAAAGACACAGGTCGCGATCGACACGATCCTCAATCAAAAGGGTCAGAACATGAAGTGTATCTACGTCGCTATCGGACAGAAAGATTCGAAGGTTGTTGCTCTCGCCGAAGAGCTCAAGCGGGCTGGAGCGATGGAATACACCACGATCGTCTCTGCCGGATCGAGCGCGCCCGCATCTATGCAGTGGCTCGCTCCTTACGCCGGTTGTGCTATGGGAGAGTACTTCATGCTCAAGGGAGAACACGCGCTCATCATCTACGATGATCTCTCCAAGCACGCGAATGCGTACCGCGAGATGTCACTGCTGTTGCGCCGACCCCCCGGACGCGAGGCGTACCCCGGAGATGTTTTCTACCTCCACTCCCGCCTCCTCGAGCGTTCGGCCAAGCTCAATGACGAACTCGGTGCTGGGTCGCTCACAGCACTTCCGATCATCGAGACCCAGGCCGGAGATATCTCTGCCTATGTCCCGACCAACGTGATTTCCATCACGGACGGACAGATCTTCCTTGAGTCTAACCTCTTCAATGCCGGAATCAAGCCTGCTATCAACGTGGGATCATCAGTTTCGCGCGTCGGAGGTTCGGCTCAGACCAAGGCGATGAAGAAGGTTGCCGGAACACTCAAGCTCTCCCTCGCGCAGTTCCGCGAACTTGAGGCATTCAGTCAATTTGCGTCCGATCTTGATGCCGATACTCGCCGTGATCTCGAACGATGAAAGCGTATGGTTGAGATCCTCAAACAGGATGTATACTCGCCCGTGCCGTTCGAGAAGCAGGTCGCCATCATCTATGCCGGAACCAACGGATACCTCGATGCGGTGGCTGTGGATAGGATCGGTGAGTTCGAGAAGACCCTCTATCTCGAGCTCGATCGCGAACAGATCATCCTCGCATCCATCCGTGAGAAGCGTGAGATGACCGATGAGGCCAAGGCGGGGCTTGAGACGATGATCAAGAAGACCCTCGAATTGTTCGTCTAAATCCTTTGCAAGTCTTTCATGCCGGTTGGCGCAGAACTCGTCACTTCTCAGGACTCCATATCGCTCCGCGAACAAAATATTGAACGGGCGAAACAAAAATTTTTGTGCTCGAAAGATCGCTTCAATGAGCGGGTGATGTGACTCATTGAAGCGGTATTCGCGGAATTCGGACAAATCGATACACCAGGAGAACCACCTATTGCAGGGTATGTGTACTATACGGTTTCTCAACAAATTCCTGAACTCAGGCGGGTGCTTGAGTCGATCGATAACGACCTCGTTCGATATACGCAGCTTTTGCTCGCGGCAATTTACCAGCGAATACTCCCTCCTTTCTGTGAGGTTGTGAGGCAGCTCGATGCGGACGTCATGGTGTGCGATGAGCATTCATGCCCAAACGCGCTCATGTTCTTGGCACTCTTGGATGCCCTCAAACAATCACTCGACATCGTAACCGCGGTGGCAGATTCAGACAACCGCAACAAACTCAGTCTTGTTCTTACGACAGCGCATGGTGATTTGTTTCGAGAGGTTCTCGGTCTTGCGAAAAGAAATTCGCGAAGCGCAAAATAATTCTTCTTACGCGTAGGTATGGCTTCAGGAAAAGAGATCAAAGCTCGCATAAAATCCGTCAAGAATACCGGGAAGATTACCCGTGCGATGGAGCTCATGTCGACCGTCAAGATGAAGAAGGCTCAGATCTCGGTCTCCGAGGCTCGACCTTTCGCTCGAGAGGCACTTGAGACCATCCTCCGATCAGGATCAGCGTTCGACCGGTACGCGGATTCGGTTATTCGGGTCGACTCGGATCGAGTCCTCATGGTGGTTATCACCTCGCAGAAGGGTCTCTGCGGAGCGTATAACGTCAACGTCTTCAAGCAAGTGGCAGCCTTCGTGCGAGAGCATGGGATCGATACGATCGATTTCGTGACACTCGGGCGCAAGGGGCGGGATTTTGTTGCGCGATTCGGTGGAAACATCATCGCGGATTTCTCCGACCGACTCGGAGATTCGAGCTCCATCCGAGAGACCAAGACCGCTTCGCGCACCGTACAATCGCTCTACGCGAGTGGTCGGTACATGCGAGCTGTCATTGTCGCAAACCACTATATATCGGCAATTTCACAGAAAGTCTCCGAGAAGATATTTCTCCCGTTCGAGCCGAAGGCGGTAATGAAATTCCTGGAGACCCTTGCGGGAGGTGTCGTAGAACTCGGAAATCACCCGAATCGCCATATGATGATTGAGCCGGATAAGGAGACGATTCTCGAACAAGTGGTGCCGATCGTACTCGATGCGATTTTCCACGAAACGTGGCTCGAAGCCAAGGCATCCGAGCACGCCTCCCGAATGGTGGCCATGAAGAATGCGAAGGACAGTGCGAAGAAAAAAGTCAGCGCACTCACTCTCTCATACAACAAAGCCCGACAAGCGGCCATTACGAAAGAGGTTTCGGAGATCGTTTCCGGTGTCGAGAGTATGAAAGACATCGCCTAGTCGGATGGCGGCAAAAAAGAGCGGGCTCCCGCTCTTTTTTGGTTTCTTGTTCAGGTTGTCTTCGGGGTATTTTCTCGTATCATCAGGGGGTAGATTTTTTTACCTCTCCATATGGCTGCCTCATCATCTTTGCTCGCTATTCTGTTTTCGTTCTTTCTCGGCACTTCCGTCTCGTCATCCGAAGTCACGTCCTCGGACATCTCTTCGATCCAGTCATCGAGCGAGCTCTATGATACCATTTCCGATGGAAGCAGTCCTGAGTATACGTATGCCAATGGTACCCTCTCGGCCGATGAATACGCCCGTGTGCTCTCCGGAGCGTTCGTTGAGCGATCCCGGTCGGGCACGGGGATTCTGGTACTCGAATATGGGGATTTCTCTTGTCCGTATTGCCAGCATCACTTCGATGCGGATATTTGGTCATCGCTCAAAAAATCCTTTCCGGAGACTTCCATGACGCACATAATCAAGAATATCGATCTCTTTGGTTCTGCGGAGGTCTCCGATGCCTCGCGTATGGCCATATGTGCCGGAAAACTCTCCGGAGACACATCCTACTACCGTACCACGTCAATGTTTTACCAGCTGTTCGCGAATCTCGCGACGGAAGGAGAGTCATTCCATTCACATCGTTCTGCCGTTCTTGCCCAGATTGCCAAGAAATTCGGAATCTCTCGCAAAAAACTCGATGAATGCGTTTCCGATGAAGCGAATGATAGTCCGGCGAACGATGCGTACAGCGAAATGGTATCGATTTTTAGGTCTTCGGGCGTTCCTCTCTCTGTGATAATCAATCAGAAGACCCTCGACTATATGATCGTCATCGGAGATTATCCGGTAGATTACTATGGGGCGGCCATTGCCGCGCTCCTGCGTACCGAATCTGTTTCCGAATAAGTCATTGATGCATCTGATTGTTCACACCGACGGGGGTGCTCGTGGAAATCCTGGACCAGCCGGCATTGGCGTGCATATTGCCGATAAATCCGGTCGTGAGGTGGAAAAACGCTACAAGTACCTTGGTGTAAAAACCAACAACCAAGCCGAGTATCTCGGCGCGTTCTACGGAGTCCGCCGAGCTATCGAACTCGGGGCGGACGATATAGAATTACGGATGGATTCCCAGCTTGTCGTTGAGCAGCTTTCCGGACGCTACAAGATCAAGAATCCCGAACTCCGTGAAATTCATCGGGAAATTGCGACAATGGTAGGGGAGTGGGGTGGCACAATCCGCTATGTCCATATCCCGCGCGAACGAAACAAGGAAGCCGACCGTCTCTCCAATAAGGCTATGGACGAAGGGTAGGGACATGCGGGTATCCGGATCTCAATCATATTCCGCTTTTTGGTCTTTTATAGTTCCTGCTCGATCGGCTGCTTCGCACATGCTCAGGCAGAGATGCTGGTGTCGGTGAGGTCTATGCTTATGCCTCATTCCGGCTCGCACGTAATGACAATGGGGGGAAGGGTTTTCGTGATAGGCCCCTGGGGCACTTCCATTATGAGCTCGAACTGCTCCTTGACTGAAAGCATCTCGGTTACTGCTGTTTGTCCGCCGGCTACGATTGCGAACATGCAAGCCCGGCTAATAACCCGATCATTCTTGTCGACCATTACTCCTTCGCCGACTTCCCGGATGGTCACTGTCATATTCCGATTGGTGGCAGGATTGGTGGGGAGGCATATCTCAGCAGCCTGTCCGACGTAGGCCCGAAGCTCCTGGGCCTGCACCGGAGATGCAATAGAACAGGCTGCGGCACCGACCAGTCCGAGAAGCGAGGATCGAAACGTACTCATAAAAGAAAAATACCAATATACTCTCCGATAGAGTATTGATAATAACACTTTGTCAATATTTTGGGTATGCGTATGCACGCATAGCGGAGTCTCGGTGTATGCCGTCTTGAGGCATTCTTCTCTCCGAGAGCTGATTTTTCCCAGAGTGATTTGAATTTCCTTGTTTTTTCGGCATAATCCTCGTCCGAATCACCTCTTCTTTGTATGTCCGCGCACATCCGCAACTTCTGCATCATCGCCCACATAGACCACGGCAAATCCACGCTCGCGGACCGTCTTCTCGAGATCACGGGGACACTCGATAAGCGGACGCTCGGAGAGCAGACACTCGATTCCATGGATCTTGAGAAGGAGCGGGGGATCACTATTAAGCTCGCGCCCGTACGAATGGCCTGGAAAGGGTGCGAGCTCAACCTCATCGATACGCCGGGTCATGTCGATTTCCAGTATGAGGTCTCGCGGTCGCTCGCGAGCGTAGAAGGGGCAGTATTGGTGGTGGATGCGACCCAGGGAATCGAGGCTCAGACGCTCTCAAATGTCTATCTCGCACTCGAAAATGACCTCGCGATCATTCCGGTTCTCAATAAGATTGATCTTCCCTCAGCTGACGTGGAACGCGTAACCGAAGAGGTGGTGAATCTCCTCGGATGCTCGCCGGATGACATTATTGCCGTATCGGCGAAGACGGGTATGAATGTGGAGTCCCTGCTCGATGCTGTGGTCGAGCGAGTGCCCGCGCCAAAACGCCTTGCTTCCAGTGGCGCGCTCGTGGCAGGAGATGACCCTGCGGCCGAGGACGACTCGGCGATCAAGGGACTCATTTTCGACTCGCAGTACGATCCCTACAAGGGTGTCGTCATCTATGTGAAACTCTTTTCCGGACAAATCAAACGAGGAACCAAACTCGAACTCCTGCATGCTGGATCGAAAATGGAAGTGCTTGAAGTCGGGACGTTTCGTCCCAAGATGTCTCCAACGACAACACTCGACGCTGGTCAGATCGGATACGTAGTGACGGGGCTCAAGTCTGTGTCGGATGCGAAAGTGGGAGACACCCTCTACGCGGGTGATTCTGCTCGCCGGGTTCCGATAGCGGGATTCCGGCGTATCACACCCTTTATCTTCGCGGGAATCTACCCCGTGGATACCGATGAATATGTAAAACTTCGCGATGCTCTCTCCAAGCTTACGCTTAACGATGACTCTCTTACAACTGAAAACGAGATTTCTCCTGCTCTTGGACATGGCTTCCGATGTGGATTTCTCGGCCTTCTCCACCTCGATATTGTACGGGAGCGGATCTTGCGGGAGTTTGATGTGGATGTTATCATGACGAGTCCACAGGTCACATACCGGGTAGTGCTTGCAGGAGATAAGACCCAGGAATACACACGGTTTCTTCCGGAGGCGTATGATGATGCTGGAACAACCAAGACACGAATCATCATCTCCAATCCCGATGATCTCCCGAAGTCCGGTACGTACATGGCTATCGAGGAGCCGATCGCACGGGTCGACATTATCTGTCCATCGGATTATGTCGGGGCATGTATGACGCTCGCACAGGAACGCCGAGGATCCATCAAGAACCAATCGTACCTCGATCGCGGACGGATCATGCTCAGCTATGAGATTCCCATGGCAGAACTTGTGGGGGATTTTTATGACGATCTCAAGAGTCTCTCATCCGGCTACGCGAGCATGAGCTACGAGTTCGCCCACTACCGCGAGGACGATCTCGTGAAGGTGGATTTCCTCGTTGCGGGGGAACCGGTGGATGCATTCAGTCTTCTCACGCACCGAGACAAGGCTCGAACGGTTGGACAGCGAATCTGCGGCAAGCTCAAGGAGCATATTCCCAAGGCACAATTTTCCATTGCGCTCCAAGCTGTCATCGGGGCTACGATTATCGCTCGTGAGGATATATCGGCCCTCCGAAAGGACGTAACTGCCAAGCTCTACGGATGAGATATTACCCGGAAACGCAAGCTCCTGGAGAAACAGAAAGAGGGAAAGAAGAAAATGAAGCAGTTCGGACGCGTGAGTATCCCGTCCGACACGTTCGTGAATATTCTCAAGAAATAAACACATTGACTCCATAAAGCGAAGAATACAAGAATCGTATCAATTTCTTGCGTTTCTTCGTGTTTTATGAGAACATAGAAGTGTCTTCTGACGAAAGCACCTATGAACGATACGCACAAGACCCGAATTCTCACGATCCTCGAGCCGCTGCGCTCGGCGGATCCGGTATTCGCGAGCCTGTACGTATTCGTCTCGGACGTGCCGGATATTCCGAAGGAGCTGATACAGGTCATTGATGAACTGATTGCGGGGATACTCGAGAATCTCCGCAATCGTCTCGATGCCGAGTCGTTCCGAGAGGTGGAAGACGCTCGTGCGAATATCCGCACGCTCATAGATGCTGATCGTGAAGCCTCCCAGGCCGAAGCGACACGCATAAGTCAAGAGGTTTATTTTTAAATAAAAACATATGGCAGACATCATTCCTCGTTCGCTGCACATGGATGGCGGGTGAGATCGGCGACTTACGAAAGCTGAACTGGCTCGTCTCGATGAACTCACTCGCGCCTTGAAAGACCCTGTGAATCGTGATGCTGTCACTGCGGAACTAAAAAATCCCATGGCACAAGCGAAGCTCAGCAAGATTGCGCAGGAGGCAACAGACCTGAAGTGGACCGACGGTCGATGACGTGACGCCGCGAATCTGCTCATTGCGGCTATCGAGTCACATGGCGTAAAAATTAATCGACCAAGCTGGTTCGATCGGACGTTCGGTCCTTCTTCTGCCTGGGCTGCGACAAATGCTGTCTCAGCATCCACTCCTCCTCCGACCGAGGGTGGTGACACGACTCCTCCTCCGACCGAGGGGGGTGACAAGACTCCTCCTCCGACCGAGGGTGGTGAAAAGACTCCT
>DDBV01000021.1 GCA_002335145.1 Patescibacteria group bacterium UBA2023 | reverse complement strand
CCACGGGGGCGTTTTTTCAAACCACCAAACCACGCTGTATGCACGGGTGGTAGAATGAACCAGACCGAGGATTGTCCCGCATGGCGAAAATTTCCCCATCGTGGCGAGAGGAGGGTTACCTTCGGCACAATTTCCACGACATTCAGGTGGCTGAAGAGGATATGTCGACGCCATACCGAGCCAGTGCCACATCGAACGCGGCGGAGAACCGTTTCAAGTAAATATTATTCTATATTCGTCAATCTATTTTGCACTCGTGGATACCACCTCCGTCTCGAAGTGCGAGGCGAGGACCTGGATACCGACGTGGTCGGACCCCGCGAAGAAGAGGCCTTGTCCTACTCAGCAGTTGAGCAGGATGAACTTCTCTTGGTCGGTGAGCTTGAAGGTATTTTGTAGCGAATCGATGGATGCCGGCGATTGTTTGAGCAGGAGCTGGATCGACGAGTTCGTCACGATCGCCTTGCCGTACTGGTTGCTCATGAAGTCCTCCACGTCCTGGGTGATGGTGGTAATCCCCAGGCCGTACTTGCGGGCCCGCTTCACGAGGCCATGGAGGAACTTCGCCGAGTCCGCATACTGCATGATATTCCATGCCTCGTCCACCACGAGGATGCGTTTTCGTTGGCTCGATCGGGTCACGTTCCACACATATCCGAGCAAGATATACATGGCTACAGGTCGGAGGATGTCATCGAGGTCTCGCACACTGAAGACCACCAGCCCATCCGAGAGATTGATATTCGTTGGCTCCGAAAACATGCCCGCGAAGACCCCCGAGACGTACTTCTCGAGTCGCTGGAGGAGTGACCGACTTCCGTCAATGGTCTCGAGGACGCTATAAAAATCCTTCATGAGGGGCATCTCCTTGCCTTGGACGTTGTCATCGTCCATGGTGATTCCCTTGAGGCTATAGGTGATGGTGAGTGCCTTCTCGATGATCGACTCTTCTTCGGGCGTGCATTTGCCGAGCATGATGTTCATGAGACCGATCAGGTTGATGATCGCGCCGCGCAGGAGGTCTCATGGCTTCGCCTCGTAGTCCTTCATCGCGCGTGGCAGATCAAACGGGTTGATGCGCTCCGATGAGTTGAGGTTGATGTTGAGGTAGCTGCCACCGACCTTGTCCACGAGGGGCTTGTATTCGTTCTCGGGGTCGAGGACGATCACATCGATTCCCATCATCAGACTCCGCAGAATCTCGAGCTTCACCGCGAAGGATTTTCCTCATCCGGACTTCGCGAAGACGATCATGTTGGCGTTTTCCGTCTTGAATCGGTCGAAGATGATGAGCGAGTTGTTGTGCGTGTTGATACCGTACATCACGCCATCGTCCTGCGAGAGCGAACTCGATGTGAATGGGAAGGTGGTGGAAAGTCCGCGTGTCGAGATATTGCGGTAGACACCCACCTCATCTTTGGCAAACGGACCAGTAGCGATGAATGCTTGTTCGCTCCGGAGGAGTGCTTGTTTGGTGAGGATATTGCGCCCGGAGAGGAGCGTGTCGAACTGATTGGAGAGACGTACGAGCTCCTCCTCCGATGGCGCGTAGACCGTGACGTAGATGGAAAAGTGAAAGTATCGCTCCTGTCCGCGCGTGAGGCTCGCACGGAGCTCCTCCACGTCCTGGATCTGCGCGTCGAGCGCGGGGTCGTTGAGAAGTCCTTTGTCTTGGTTGATGGAACGGGCGGAGTAGAGCTCTGTCAACCGTTTCTTGAGGTACTTCATCACGTACGCCGACTCGATGGGGTAGACGTAGATCGACATATCGAATTTCACATCCCAGTTTATGAGCGGCGAGAGCCAGTTTCATTCAAGGAAGTCGGGGTACGCGTACGCAAAATACGACCGGATGAGGACATCTCCGATCTGGATTTTACTCGAGTCGATTTTCATCATCGCGGGTGCGATCGCATCCTTGACGAAGGCGAGAGCTTCCTTGTAGGCTTTCTCCCCAGCGATAATCTCGGCAGCATCTTCTTTCGTCAGACGTTTTGTGTCTTCGGGTTTCGCGGTTTCCTGGACGCTTTCAGATGTTTTTTCGAGACCTGCTTCAGTAGTTTCCCCCGAGAGATCTTCGTCTTCGGCAAGGGGGGAAGTTGCGATTTCTTGCTCCGGCATGGTCGGCGTTTCGGCCACAGCCTCCACTATCCGTTCGGTGATCCATCGCTCTAGTTCGCGGTCGAGATCCACGGGCACATCGCCCGTGTACGAGCGGGTGATGAGAGTCTGGAGGACGGTTGATGCGGCCATAGGTATGCGATCTTACGATGAGTCCGCATTGTATACGAAAATCCCCCGGCATGCAAGCCGGGGAGCCTTCCGAGACTTGGCTCTGCTCTTTACAAGAGGAATGCTCGGGGTCGGAATAATTCTCATCGGCCGAGGAATTCTATTTTCCCTGGAAGTATCGGAGGATCTCCTGGCCGCCGCGCCGCAGGATCTGTCGGACGTCCTCCGCCGAGTCAATGACCCGGCCGGGCGCCATACCCTCCTGTCCTTTGCGGACGTAGCCGAAGAAGTCCGAGAGGAACGGTATCGTCTCGCCGCTCTCGCCACGTCCGGAGACTTCGTCCTGTGTCGGCAGAATGGATGGATCGAACGCGCCGGTACCCTTTCAGGCTTTTTGTCGTTCGGCCGTGGCCGAGACGATGCCGCGCTGGAATTCGGGATGCTTCGTCCGCTTCAGGAAGTTGAACGCCTCGGATCGAATTTGTTGGCTCATCGGCTCGAAGAGATGCGGAATCGGTGCGGTCTCGTTTACGAGCGCGTGCCATGCCCGCAGGTACTCGCGTCGGGCCGGTCCGTCCGGTAGTTCATCTTTGCTGATGGGGAAGGTTATCCAGCCTGGTGCATTCTTCACCATCGACTCCCTTACCGAGTCGGCCCGTGCGATGAGTCGGTCGGCGAATCCCATGTCCGAGCGCGAACCGATATCGTCGAGCCACTGACGGAGGTGGTGCGCTCGTCGATCCGGGGTTCCTGATTCCAGCACATACCCCTGGTGAATCGTGTCGATTTTCCGGGCATGCTCCGCGATCTCCGAGATGATGCTCCGCTGATTCGGGGTGAGCTCCGCGTGTCGCGATTCGATCGTCCGATGGAGTGCTGAGAGTGCCCGTCCGTATGCCACCGATCCGTATTCGAGCGATCATTTCAGTTCACCTATTACATCAGTTCGGCGGATGCTCCCACCGAGCACTTGGTCAGCTTCCGGCATGCCGATGGCGGACAGGATGCGCCGGAGGTAGTTTTGCGTGATTCCGAGCGCGAAGTTTCCCTCTCACTGGTTTGAGGCGAGGTTGGCAACATCGTTGAATCGGACGCGTCGTACCTGGTCGCCGTTGGGTCGGTACCACTGGCTCACGTCCTCTCTCATTTCCCGAAAGAATCCTGTTACGTGCAATAGCACGTCCTGCCGACGATCTTCCTGCAGCGGGATCGACAGGGCCGACCCGAGCATGTTCTCGGGTGTACCATCGCCAATGCGGCAGAGCGACTCCAAGAGCTTCACGATCCGGTCGAGTCGCTCTCTCGGTGCGGGCGAACGGTCGAGTACGAGCATCCGCAGTTCCTCGAACCATCGTTCATCCTGTGCCAGGGTATCGCGGATCCGCTCGGATTCGAGCCTTCCGTTGCTCGTTGCGGCCATGCCGTTCGCGTAAATCTCGAGGAATTTTCGAATGTTCGGGAGTTCCGTTTCGGCTGCCTTGATTGCCTGCTCGAGCTGAGCTCGGTTTGGCCAGCTTGGTGCGGACTTCGGATCGTCCCATCCGACCCGGATTTGTCCGAGACGGTGCTGGAAGATGCCAACCGACGAAGCAACTCAGAATGACTCGGCTCCGTGCTTGACGGTCCGACGGATCGGTGCGCCCTCCTTCGGAGATCCGGACTCGATGGAGGCGACCACGGACATGGAGCGTTTCGCTTCGGGTGATCGGATCATCCGTTCGATCAGGTATGTTTGATGCGGCGGTAGCTCTGCCATAGCCGTACCAGATTGATCCCGGGAGAGATGCTCAATAGCTCGATCGAGCTTGTCGAGTCCTATGGCATACCATTCACCCGGCGTGACAGGACGATCGATCGCCGTCCCCTCGGGCGCGAACCCAAAGAATGCGTCCAGGTCGGAATCATCGCGTTCTCCTCGTGCCGTGAATGGGATTGGTTTCTGCTTCTTACGGGCGCGTTTGCGATTCTCATCCTCGGTCCGTAGTCGCCGGAGCTCGTTCTCATCGAGACGGGTCCCCTCGGCTAAAAAAGATCGCAAGAGTGCGGTCCGTGCCGGTGCAGGGAGCTCGTGGACGAGCGCGAGGTGAGGAAACCGTCTCTTATTCTCATGCAGCGCGATGAATGTCTGCAATCGCGAGAAGAGCGTGCCGGGAGAATCTCCGGGTACCACTTGCATCCGCACGATATCCGAGTCGGCGGCGAGTTCGCGGGCTCGTTCGAGACGCTCGGCACGGATCGATCGGATGAATCCCGCGTTGGCCGCGCGGATCGCCTGCCGCGCTTCCGGTGTCCGCATATCGTAGTAGAATGTTAGCTGATTCCACTGGCCGGCTCCAGGATTTACATCGCCGAAGATATTGATATATCCCGAGAGCTGGAGTGCGGTGGTCTGGAGTTCGTAGAGCTCGTCCACAATATCCTCGCGACTGGTATCCGGTCGGGCTTTCCGGCGTTCGGCGAGCATCGAATCGATGAGTGTACGATCGTGCTCCTCGATCTTGCGGCGGAGGAAGTACCCGAACGATCGTTTGGCCGGATTCTTCTCGTTCCCCACATCGGCTGGACGGGTGTCCCATTCGCCGATGATCGGGAGTTTCCCGGCGGGTGTCGTGGCATCGATCCGGGCTTGGCTCTCTGGCGAGAAGGACGATTTTGGCAGCGGTGCCCGGACGCTCGTAGGGCGAAATTTGCCCATCATCATCTGGATGGCCCACGGCTCGCTGCGGGGATTCATCTTATCCCGGAGATCGGGACTCGGACTCTGGTAAAAATGTATGCCATCGATTACTGCCGGGCCGAAAAACTCGATCCGGCTCGATGGAGTTACTCGCGGCATGCGATCTTCGTCCAGGAGTTTACCGGTCGAAGGGTCAACGTATTCCACGATCCGTCCGTCCACTCGGACCTTGAGCGCGTGAGCGAATCGGGGCATATTGCGTACGATCTCGGCTCGGGATTCGCGGGTGAACGGAGAATCGAGCTCATGAATTCCCTGGGCGTAGTTGGCGATGAGGTCCGAGAGCGGGATCGATTCTTCCGGCTGGCTCATGGCTTCCCGCCGGGCCGTGAGTGCCTGCTGCGTCTTCGCGAGCTCGGACCGGGCCGCGCGGTACGCGGCGATCGCGCTCGCGACCTTCGGATCCTTCAGCATGGCATCGCTCGCTCACTTTTCGATCGGATCGTTCGCGGTAATTGGTCCCGAGGCGGTCTTCGAGAGATCCGAAGCGGCCTGTCGGAATTCCGACTCGAGCCCGTAGGCGGCCATGGCTCGGACGAAGAACTCGGGGTCGTTCTTGATTCCCGCACTCTCCGGCATTCCGGCAGATGCTTCGTATGCTGCTCGGGCCCGCTCCGGATTCCCGCGGAACTTCACGAGCAGCGCGGTGAATTTCGACTCGAACTCAGATACCGCTTTGGTCCGGTTCGCTCATTGGCCGAAAGCGTTCGGCAGGCATTCTTGCAGGAGCGTCTTGAAGGGGAGTGCAGCCCGGCGTTCGCTCTCGCTTTCGGTTCCGGCCGAGATACGCGCCGTCGTCGAAACGATTTCGATCCGTTCGCGGATACAGGCCTCCACGAGTGTATCGATCTCAGACTCGGCGAGCTCGATTTGTCGGCGTAGCGAATCGCTGTGATCGGATCGGTCGCGCTCGGCATTCGAGAGTTCGGATCGGAGGCGCGAGACCTCCGACTGGAGTCGTAAGACCGATTCAGCATTTGCATTATGGCGGCTGATCCGGTCACGCATCTCCGGGAGTCGGGCGAGCACGGGCTCGGACCTCGTATCGAGTACCGCTACGGACCAAGTACCAGAGAGTCCTTCGCGAATCCGATCGATCGATCGCTGCGTCCGGATCGATTCGGATCCGAGCTGTTCCGAGAGCCATTTCCAACTTCCCGGATCGACTTTCCACCGTCCCTTGAGTCGGATCGTCTTTCCGTTGTGTTCTACCCATCCGTGAGCCGTATCCTGGAGGTAGTCAGCATATGCGGCCTTCGGATCGCTCGCGAAGAGGAGAGACTCCAGGTATGCGAGGAAGTCGGTGTCGACCCGTCCCCGGTTGTCGAGGGCAACGCCCGTTGTTGGGCGTGTGAGCTCCGTCCGGACGCGTCGTTTCCGGGCATCGAGCGATTCGCGGACGCGCTGGTTTTGTGTGGGGTCGAGTGCTGCGTCCACAGCATCCCGTGCTCGGTCGAGACGGGTGATATCCTCTCGCAACGAAGACTGGAGTCGGTCGAGTTCGTGCCGGCTTCCTTCCCGATCCGATCCGAACGGCGTTTGACGTCCGCGGTCGACCTCGGGCACTTCCCATCCGAAGAATCGTTTGATAGGCATACGTTGCCGCGGATCCGGATGCTCGGGATCCGTAACGGCCGCGAGCACGAGCAGGTGGGTTCCATACGATGCCTGTTCCGGCGGGAGTCCGGCGGAGGCATCGAGTGCCTTTTGGCGGGAGCCGCTGCGTTGGTAGTGGACCGTGATCTGAGTCCCGATCGGTGCCGGGTTCGTTGTATCCGTGAGTCGGTGCGAGAGTTGGTCCAGGCGTTCGGCATAGGCTTCACGGTTGCGCTCCGGAATCGGCGAGGCTTTTTCTGGATTCGCTACGAGCTTGGGGTCGAAGAGTCCGTTGAAGTTATAAGGGTCTCGCCCATTCTCGGTGGAGAGTGGGCCGTAGTTCGGTTCGATCTTCGGCAGACGCCATGCATCCTTGCCCTTGCTCAGCTGAAATCTCCGGTCGGATGGATCCATGTGTCGGAGCGGTACGGCCTGGGACTTCGCGCTCATTACCATCTGTGAGCAGAGAGTTTCATGCTCGTGGTCGATCGTGAGAATGCGCGAATGCCGTCCGCGGTATGACTGTCCCTGCATCACCATGGCAGTCAAGGCATCCTGCCATCCGACTGGCAGAGGAGACTTGGGGTAGAACGGTTCACGTGAGACCTCCTCACGGAAGGCTCGGGTATCGCCTGCGGCGATGTCGGTAGCACGCTTCGATGATTCCACCCGTCGGCGCATGGATTCCGTAATTCCTATAATTGTCTTCGCCGCAACCGGATCATTCGGGACCAGGAGGGTCTCGCCTGGCCAGATTCGGCGACCCGTTGGGTCACGCAGCGGCTTGATACCGGACTTCTCCGTGGCCGAGACGAGTTCATTGAGCCACAGCAGCGTTCCATACGAGTCGAGGCCGTGGTTCGATGCGATCGCGCCGATCGTTTCTCTCGACTTGACTGTGTGGATCTTCATGAGTCATCGAACCCGATCGATCTCGGTGGCCCACGCATCCCGTTGCTCGTCGCTTGCGCGGTCGAGGAATTCCTGCGATGCGGAGCGGGTCGGAGTATCCGTCTTCTGACGAGGATTCATACGTACTTTTTGTGATTTGTTTTCCGGTCGTCCCGAGTCTATCATACTTTTCGTGCGAATGCACGTTTTCGGCAAATGTGTTATGACTCCATCAAAGAGCTCAAGAAGACTCGCCATCGGGTCTTCTTCGGCGGGTTTCGTGGCGATCCACGGACTCACGGTGTGGCAGGTTTTCCTCTCGTAAAAACTCCCCCGTACGGGGGAGTTTTTACGAGAGCGGATCGGATTCGAATACGCCCTCAAGCCGGACAAGGAGATCGTCCGGGAGCTCGATGAAGTTCGAGATGATGCGCCGCGTCTCGCGCTCCAGGTCATGGCGAGTGTACCGGAGCGCATTGTCCGTTTGCGAGAGTGGTAGACAGAGGATCCTGCGGTCGAGCGTGTCGCGGATAGTCGTGAGCTCGGACTCGAGGAGTTTCCACCCTTCGTGGGATTGCAGGTCGCGCAGTTGTCGCGCGAGAGTCTCGCGGCGTTTCTTGTCGGAGGATTCCATTGGTTTTGATGGTTATTGTCGGGGTTTCCGGAGAAATATTGACATAGTATATGTGCCGATTATGATTTATTAGTAATCATTCATGCTTCATTCGTATGGATCAAAACAGGCCTAGTGTGACAATGGGGCAAGCTGGAACCAGGACGGTTCGATCGAGCGTCAGTTTTCTCGGTGCTGTTGCTGGTGCAGCTATAGCATGTCTCGCACCAGCCGGGGTCGCGGCCCAGTCGGCGTGCGCGAATCCGACATCTTCGAACCTACTCACGGTCGAGACGATGACGGACGGATCCAAAAATGTCGTAGCGATTTGTGGTAACAGACTGCAAACGTCAGTACCGATCCGCGGACAGACGAAAATGAAGCAGACTTGAGGTGTAGTTGAACTCGCCGGGAAGTGTGTTACTGCCTCGATCTCGGGCATATTTGAGTGTGGGACCCTTGGATATTCGACCGAAATGACCGTTAAGACGAACCCTTTTCCCCTTTCCGGCGGACGATAGGCATTCGTTTCTTGCTGGTTGGCTCCGGTGTGGCGATCCCGGTTATCGCCGAGAATACCATCTCGTCCACGCCGAGCGTTGCGAGCCGCGGATGCCAGAATATTTCCTTTGTTCTGAGGGTTTCGGCATTGGTAAGATCGCCCACGGAGAGCCCGTAAAATTCACAGATCGTCCGTTCGGGCGTTCGGATGCCAGAGAGTGTCTCAATGACGGCCCGGGTCGCAGCATTATAGGGGGTTAGACTCGGTTGCATGGCACGTCGGGGTGGAGGGAGTAGAGGTGGTCGAGCAGTAGTTCCCAGGTCTCGAGCGACTGCTGCTCGCCCGAGAGTGCCACACGGTGACTTGTTATTGTTTGAGTTAATGCTTCATGCCGCTCCGCAGAGCAATTCGGGTCGGCCATGTCGCGCTCGCAGAGCTCGATGAAGCGCGGGTACAGGAAGAGATTAACGAGCGTATTTACGTAGCCGCGTTCCTTCTCGCGGATGATCTCCCGCAGGAGGTCGGGGTCGAGGAATTTCGTAGACATGGGAAGTTTAGTTGAGAGGATTTTTGAGATCTTCGAGACTTGTCGGGGTATTGTTTGAGGGGGTTTCCGTTCCCGTATACCGTACGTTCGGCTCATACGCGCTCTTCGGCGATTCCGATACGGCCTTCCGGAGGAGTGTGACGACAAGCTTCTTGGTATCAGTCTCGTGTGCTCGAGCTACATAGGCGAGCAAACCAGGAATGTCGCGATCCACAATTGCCTCCATGAGTCCCGTGGGAACCTCACTGCGGTCGATAGTGCGCACAAGCTCTTCGGCGAATATTTCATCGCGATCGGGCGGTACGAGCATTGTGGCTTCTTCTCGGGAGAATCCATCGAACCGATATGCCCGGCGCAGCGCGTATTTTTTGGTCATGCGGCTCGTTGTTGGGTCTGAGAGGAGATCCGGAAGGCGCGAGAGAAAGGCCTGCTTCCTTCCGGAGTCGCGCTTCGCGACGATGCGACGGCTCTCCACGGACACATCCGGATCTTCGGTCGAGACGATATCCTCGCGATGGAGTGTTACGAGTCTCGTCCCAAATCCTGTCTCCATTCGTATGATCTTCTCATCCGAGTCTGCGAAATATCGGCGGTACGATCGGTACCACTCGCGCCAGAACGAACGTTCGCCCCAATGGGATATTTCGAGGTGGAGTCCGAGCCGGACATTGGCGTTGGTCTGGAGTTGTTGAGATTCACCGTAGGTGATGGACGAGCCTCCTTCCACTCCGAACAGACGGTCATCGAGCCCGGTGTCGAGCGATATGCGCCGAGCGAGCTCCTGCGATACGGCATAAGAATCTTCGGCGATCCGTTCGCGCGGGACGGGATAGATTGCCTGTGAAATAGGGACTCCGAGCGAGCTATCAAACGCAATCCACTTGGTCGCGAGTGTCGGCGTTGTGAGATCCGACCGATTGATGGTGCGACTGTCGAACAGATTGAATTGTCCGAATGTCGCAAATTTCGCATCAATGAGCCGGAGATTCATGAGGATCGAGTTTGCGCGCTGCTTATCCTCCACGAGATCCACGAGAGAGATGCCGTAAGGATCTCATCGCAGTGGCGAGAAGTATGAGAGATTCACCACGTCCTCGTGCCGCCCTTCTTCATCGATCGGTAATTCTACCAAACGCAACACGGTCGATATATCCGCATCCACCGTCACGCTCCAGAAGCGTCCATCGTATGCGGTGTATCCATTGTACACGGTGATCGGTGTATCGGGTGACTTTGATGAGGTTGGCTCGGTGCGGGCGGTACGAGTCGATGACATTCCGCGATTTCCCTGGGTGAACTCCGAGACGAGATTTGGATCAAATCCACGCTCTGTGGTCATACTGCCCGGGAGCATTGCTTCCTCAAAATAGTGGAATCGGAAGGGGTCCACATGGTTTCCGAGCGGGTCGGGAATCCAAGAGAGCGGGTCTTTTACGATCCAGGTTGGAATTTTTTTCATACTGTCCCACCCGGTCTTCACGCGAATTCCCACGCCGAAGAAGAGACGATCCCAATCTTTTTGGTAGTTGAGCTCGCGCAAGCGCATCTCGCCCATGTCGTACCGTGCGAGAGCGGAGAGTCGCTCGGCGCGTTCATCATCAGCACTCGTGCGCGAGGCGAATGTCACATCGATATCATCGCTGCCGAGAACCGCGAGCGACACCTGCATGGCAGCGTAGATTGTGTTATCGCTCACTTTGTCCCGATCTTTTTCGGTATCCACGTAGAGTCTCAGGCGGTCTCGGAAGAGGGCGCGTTTGGCTCGGACAGCGTCCGAGCCGCAGGCGATCTCCGTCCGGATATGAGAGAGGAGTTTTTCCGTATCCATAGGGATTGGTCAAGAAGTATCTCCGGCACGCTAAAAAAAATTCCGGGTCGATAAAGAATCTGTCCTGGCTACTATACACGCGATGCCTCCGTTGATTGGCTTGGGTTCCCGAAGAGAAGAAATGGGACTCATGAGAGTTTTTGAGAGTCAAGAAGCCAATGAGGTGCGAGATGTACATAAAGACTTGACAAAAAATAAATTCGACTATTATACCAACAAAATTTCTTACTAATTTCTTATGTCCACGAGTCAATCCGAGATTCTTTGATACCAGGGGTTTGAATCTTTCGTACAAGCAAAGGCAAACAAGAAGCTCGTTAAGGAAGTGGCAGCAGTCGCGGCCGATATCTGTAAGCTTACTCAGTCGGAAATCCCAAATTAAGAACCACGGATTTCGGTTGGGGCAGAAGTCTCTGTTTTTCTCAAAACGATCCGCAGCATCATCAAGAAGCCTCATGTCATTGGTCGAGAATTTCCTGAAACACTGCTTCCATGCAAGAAGCTCGATTTATGGATCAATCGTATCATCGAGCCTGAAGATAGTGAGCTCGCTGCCCGTGCTCGTACCGTGCTTGCCCAGGTCCGACAGGCTCTGGGCTGGAAAAATGATGATTCTTCCGAGTCCACTAACGTCACGGCGATCGCTGCCGAGTAACCCCGGACTTCTGTTTGTTTTGAAAAATTCGTCCAGAGGACGGATTTTTTGTGTCTATTGGTTGCTGATTCGTTGGAGTCGGAGCATCGCCTCTATCCCGTGTTGCAGTCGGGTGATGACCGGCTCGATTCCACACTGCCCCGACCGTGGGCAGGCTCATCACATGTGCGAGCACGTGGTGACCGAGAGGTTCTCGCCCGCGGCGGCGAGCACGTCGTAGACGGACGGATGCATCAGGGCGAGACGGATGCCGCCCGATCGCCCGAGCGTACTCTCCAGGACGCCCGCACGCACGAGTCGGTTGGCGACCTTGCGTAGCATGGGCTCCGGGATACCGAGAGACTCGGCCGCGTCGGCGAGGCGCGACCCGTCCGGATGGTCGGCGAGGTGTTGCGCGAGTAGGAGGGCGTATTCGCCCGTGGCGGAGATTCGGAGCATGAGAGGGTGTTCGGTGGTGTTCGTGCTCGGAGTATACTCCTTTATGCGTCCGAAGATAGGCGACATCCGGAATATCCGGATTTTTGCCTTCATCGCGAGAACATGGTATAGTCACGGGGACTTTCATAATTACCGATCCCAATGGGAACGACGAACGAAAAAGGTGCGACAGCGGACTGCGTCAATGCGAGCTGGGAGGCGATAGGGCTCGATGGGGAGGTGGTCCGGGTCGAGTCGGCGAATGACGAGATTATCCGGATACTACAGGGACTGGTGCCTCCGGAGTACCTGGCCGCGCTCCGGGCTGGGAGCGATACGAGCACCCTGCTCGAGGGTCTCAGGGTCGATCTTCCGACCAGAACCAATATCCTACAACTCTCCGACCGCTACCGCGGCAATCTCGCCATCGCACGGTCGTACCGTGAGAAGCGCGAACATCTCTCCAAGTCGGTCGCATCTGACCTTGCCGCATGTCGAACCGATGCGGGTAGAGACCAGGAAGCTCTGGATAATGCAATTGATCGTCTCGTGAATGCGAAGTTCCAGGCACTCGCAAAAGCTCTGGTGGACCGCCCGGAGCTCGCTGATGAATTTTCTCTCTACCACTACGAGGGGGAAGGAGGATTCAGCCTCCGGTCGCGGGTTCTGGGCACGAACCGGTTTGAGGGTGAGGACGAGGGCTACGAGCCGGAGATCGATGCGCTGTTTTTTCCGATCGACCACAAAGAATCCATCTTCGAGGCGGCGGCGTATGATCGAGGATACTTCTTCAGTCCGACTGTCCGGAATGCACAGGACCTGAGCGGAAACGTGTTCGAGCTTCGCAATGACGAAGGGGCCTGGAATTCGGCACGGCTGGATTGGTTCTTGAAACTCACCCCGGATGACGTGCTGAAACACGTCCGGACGCGACTCGAGCTCATTCGCGAGCGGATAAAACGAAACAGTGCGAACATGGAAGCAGCAAAAACGCTGGTGCAGATGGTGAATAAAGATCGTTCGCTCCCGTACAGCCTGGAGATCGTGGAGTCGCGTCGAGGGGATACGATCGAGTTTCGGTCGAGGGCGATCGGGACGTTTCTCACCTATTTCACCATTCCCCGGTGGCGAGTATCTCCATCCGGTGAGTTGGAGCAATCGAATGCCGACAACAAACTTGATATGGAATACATTCGCAGGGTTGCTGCGGAGCTCAAGAAAAAGAAGAAGCTCTAATTCTGGACTCGGAGGCTTGGGAAATCGATTGTTTCGGGGCAGGCTTTCCGGAGAGAAAGCGTAGCCTAAGGAATGCCGAGATCTGCATTGATCCAATCGACAACGAACCGTACCCGTTCGCTCGCGAGGGCCCGTAGGAGCGCGGGACGGAGTGATGGGCCCTCGATGGACCTCTGGACTCGGAGCGACCAGGCGAATTGTGGTGCGAAGTCGTACTGGCCGTTGTAGTGTCCGGAAAACTCCGCATCGACACCTTGCATGACGAGAACCTCTACCAAAAGCGGCACGATTATACTCACATATCTACTTCAATAGGATGGAAGCCCGAGAGCGATTAGTCCACGATTTTGCTCGGTAAGATTCCAGATACGCGAAAGATATCGGAGAGACCTCCGAAACGAGAGATCAAGACTATTTATACCGGCGATCCCGCGCTCCAGTACGAGGTCAGCCTTCCGGCCGTCGAGCACCGATTCGACCGCTTGCCAGACGGTATGACTCTGTATATCGCCTTGGACGTAATGGATGCCGTGCGCCCGGCAGAGTTCGAGTGCTTACTCGCCGAGCGGCTCGATCCCTACGCAGACACCGTGGAACTGCCCACATCATCCCGTCTCCCGCACGATCGTGTCGTATATGTCCGCGAGACATCCCGGACCCGAGAGTAGATCGACCGCAACGATTGGTTTCTCCGGGTCTCGCGTGAGACGCTCACGCAGCCACAGGGAAAGATCTCACTCGTCCTCAAAAAGCGTACGCGAGTATTTTGCCAAACCGCTATGATAAATACCCCACTGCTTGCCTACCCGTTCTGCGTCGGGCACGAGCCGCTCGTAGAGCGGGGCAGGCATACCTGACGAAGGAGAATCCGAGGGGTCGCCCAGTGTATCAGTTGACATACATGCTATATATTCGGTTAATATACTCTCTCAACCGTCTCTGTCAATCTGAAAATCTTCCGCATTGCATCCTCACCCCTTTTTGGTATCATGGGTCTTTGGCATTCACCCCATCCCGAGCAATGTCGGAATTCATCGAGGTTACAGGTGCCCGTACCCACAACCTCAAGAACCTCTCTGTCCGGATTCCCAAGGACGCGCTCACGGTGGTGACGGGCGTCTCGGGTTCCGGTAAGTCGTCACTTGCGTTCGATACCATCTACGCCGAGGGCCAGCGCAAGTATCTGGAGAGCCTCTCCACCTACGCGCGCATGATTGCCGCAGGCATGAGTGAAGATACCGAGGTCGATGAGATTCGCGGTCTTTCGCCCACAATCAGCATCAGCCAGAAGACCGTCTCGTCTAATCCGCGCTCGACCGTGGGGACCATTACGGAGATTTACGACTACTACCGACTCCTCTATACGACCATCGGGCGACAATACTGCCCGAACCATCCGGATGTTGAGCTGCGGAAACATACGCTCGATGAGGTGGTGGAGTATGTGCGGACACTTTCGGACGGATCGCGGTTTGCCGTGTTCGCGCCTATTGGCCAGACGCAAACATCATCGCACGAGCAGGCTCGGCGCGTAATTCTCGACCTCGGCTATGTCCGATATTTCGATGGGTCTGAGATTGTTTCGGTCTCCGATGAGCGAACCGGACCACTCGTCACGCCATCGGATTTTTCCGTGGTCGTAGACCGTCTCGTGCATCGAATCGAAGAAGACATGGCTCCGTTCGTGACCCGGCTCAAGGAGTCTCTTGAGATATCGTATCGTTTGGCGGATGAACAACTTGTCATTCGCGAAATCGATTCCGGAGTATCCCGGCGATTCTCTCGGCGGGCCACATGTCCGGAGTGCGGGTATTCGCTCCAGTCGCTCACGCTCTCGAATTTCTCGTTTAATTCCCATCATGGCGCATGTCCCTCGTGCCATGGTCTCGGTGTAGAGATCGCCTTTCGTGAAGAGGATATTATTAATCCTGATCTTACCCTCGCCGAGGGAGCTGTTCTGCCATGGACCAACTACCTCTACTACCTCTCGGTTTTGGAGGCCGCATGTCGGGCCAACAAGATCCCACTCGATGTGCCGTACCGGGATCTCTCTCCGGCACAGCGCAAGATCGTGCTCTATGGATCAGATAAAGAACTCACCGTGAAGTTCTCGGAAGATAGCCGCCACAAGACCGCGGATCGCGAATACCGGACGCGCTACGAGGGGGTTGTCAATAACATGCTCCGACGCTATCACGAGGGAGGAGATCGAGAGGATTCTGTCTACTCCAAGCGTATCGCTCAGTACATGACCGAGGTGCCGTGTGCCACATGTAGCGGTCACAGACTCAAACCAGAGATGCTCGCGATCCGCGTAGGCGGATACAATATCTGAGAGCTCGCGGACCTCTCGGTCGGATCATCGCTCGGCTTTTTTCGCGCACTCGCTCTTACGCCCAATGAGAAGATCATTTCCAAGAAGATTCTCAAGAACATCGTGGATCGTCTTGAATTCCTCGATGGAGTGGGACTCGACTATATGACGATCTCACGCCGTACAGCCACGCTCTCGGGAGGAGAATCGCAACGTATACGGCTCGCTACGCAGATCGGGACGAAGCTCGAAGGGATTATCTACGTCCTCGATGAACCATCGATCGGATTGCACCCAATGGACAACCACCGCCTCATTACCAATATTCGCAAACTCGTGGATATTGGTAATACCGTGATCGTGGTCGAGCATGATGAGGACATCATGCGCGCGGCGGACTATGTGGTAGACGTGGGGCCGGGTGCGGGTGTGCACGGTGGCAATCTCGTATTCTCCGGCACGCCGGACGAGCTCATGGCGCACCCGGAGACCGAGACGGGTGGCTACCTCTCTGGGCGTCTGCGCGTCTCTCGGCCAGATCGCACGTTCGCATCCAAAGAGCGGTTATCCATCAAGAACGCTACCGGCAATAATCTCAAGCACGTCTCGGTCGATATTCCGCTTGGACAGATGACCGTTGTGACGGGTGTTTCGGGTTCGGGGAAATCGACACTCGTGCTGGATACACTTGCCAATGCCGCACTCAATCATTTCAACGGAAGCAATCACCCCGTCTCGCCCATCGAGAAGATCGTAGGATTCCAGTGTCTCGATAAGGCGATTATCATCGACCAATCGCCCATCGGTAAGACGCCGCACTCCAACGTAGCGACCTATACTGGTCTTTTCACGCATGTGCGCGAGGTTTTTGCCTCGACCAATGAGGCCCAGAAGCGCGGGTACGGGCCAGGACGATTTAGTTTCAATACGAAATGAGGACGCTGCGAAGTGTGCGAAGGATCGGGAGTGAAGAAAATCGAGATGCATTTCCTTCCGGACGTCTACGTCACGTGCGAGGCTTGTCGCGGTACGCGCTACAACCGCGAGACGCTCGAGGTGAAATTCAAGTGAAAAACCGTCGCGGACGTGCTCGCGATGACCATCGAGGAGGGGCTCGAGTTCTTCCAGGCCTTTCCGCGCATCCGCCGGGTGCTCCAGGTGCTCTCGGACGTCGGGCTCGGCTACATCGCGCTCGGGCAGTCGGCCCCTACGTTCTCGGGCGGGGAGGCACAGCGGGTGAAGCTTGCATTCGATCTTGCCAAGGTCTCCACTTCCAAGACGCTCTATATCCTCGATGAGCCGACAACGGGGCTGCATTTTTCCGATGTCCAGAAGCTCCTCGATATCCTGCATTCGCTCGTGGAGCGCGGCAATACCGTGATCGTCATCGAGCATAACCTCGATATCATCGCCCATGCCGATCATATCATCGACATCGGGCCCAAGTGAGGGGACGAGGGAGGAGAGCTCATCTACGCCGGGGACGTGGCCGGCTGCGCCAAGAATAAGAAATCCGCGACCGGCGAGGCGCTGCGGGGATATCTGGGGAGGTTTAAATAGTGGAATTAAAGATCGATATGATTTTACAAGGAGACCGAAAATCCATTGAAAGGACTGTGTTGAAGAAGATTCTTCAATTCAATGAATCGAATGGTGTTCACTCGAATGTGATACTGTCCAACTTGGTTAGTACATTGCGTGCCTTGTATTGAATTGATTTCTGACAAGAACACAGTGTTCGCCAAGAACTTCTGGGGCTTCTTGAGGACTTACGAGATCAAGGGCTTATTGCATGGGATTTCTCGAATAATCCCAAAGAGGTGCGGAATTATAGAGATGCTTGAGACTTCCCTATTCGCATAACTTACATAGGTAGAAAATCTCTTGAAATCCTTGCGCCGTTCAAGGCATTAGAGCGCTACAAGGTCTTTTGTGAATGGTACGAGAGAGAAAATCCCATGCTTGAAGAGAAAGAGACGGATATTACCCAAAAGCACTTGGCCCCCTTTCTTTTCAGGGAATGATTCACGTATATGTTGACGGAAACAAGTTGTCCTTCTGGCAGGATCGATAATTTCGCACCGCCCATAGGTCCTCGTTCGGATGCTCTTATGATTGAGGCGAAGATCTTTAGGAGCTCACAGAAAGATATCAGAGACCTCAAGAATCAGCTTCTATCTCGTCTGCGGGATTTTTCTTCCTGGAAACTAGACGAAGGTTACGGCGTAATTATCAACCGGAGCGATAAACTTATCCATCTTGGAAACTGCGAAATAGTGGAGGGAATTTTTTCCCGCTTCACCTGAGCATGAAAGGTACTCTACTTTATAGTGGTAAACTTGGATGAATCCTTCAAAAACTCAACGCTTGAGCATAAAACTGTAGAAATAGAACTGGAAATATCCGAGTAGATTCCGATTTCGAATCGTGCAAAAATACCCCTTTCTTGGTGCGTATGGCTTCAAGTGGCACAAAGAACCGGGTATGATGTTTACATCAATCTACTCTCCCACTTTCAATTTCACTTCCCGCTTCTCGGATTTTTCGGCGACCGAGGCCCGTGCATGGGAGACGGTCGATCCGAATGATCCCAAGAAACGGGCGATAAGTCCGATGATTGGCAGCTCTGTCTCCGGTGCCGTACGGATATAGGCCGCGAGCACGAAGAATCCCAAAAAGATGAAAGATTCAATGATTGGCGGAATCCATGCCGACAAACTCCATGCGAGCACGAGCAATGCTGATAAGACTAGCCCTTGTCCGTAGGCTTGTCGGTACACGCTCGCGTGTCGGCGAGTCATAATAATCACAAAGAAGAGGGAGAATCCGGGTATGAGCAGGAGTTCGGGCGCGAACGGAAGAGAGTGGTCCGGATGATCCGCGAGATACTCGGACCGTTGCGTATCGGATCGCATCGATGCCGATTGTCTGGCTGAGGCGAGATCGAATGATTCCTGCTTGCCCGTAGCCACGGCGAAGAACGCTCCAACAACTGATACGGCGCGTCGGCAGGTATTGGCAAGTTCTGTCGGGAGGGGGATATACGAGAGTAAATTCGGGAACGAGATCCGTCCGAATCCAACCACGGACATGAGAGCGAATGCAAAAACAATACTATAGAGTAACCCGAGCAGCATCGCCGGCGCGTAGGCTCACTGTACGCCTACCAGGGCAAATGCGATCGCAAAGAGCCCGCTTGTACGAATGCCATCATCGGTTGCGGCTAATCGATAGCGCGCATGCGCGAAGAATCCGAGCACTGGCACGAGTGACATCATGGAGAACACTCGATCTTGATCCGTCTCGAGCTTGTATGTGTGTGAAAATCCACCAAACATGTCATCCCCGCTTTCGTATTTTTCGTCTGAGTCTTCCGCCTCTCCTCGGTATGCCGAGATCGCGCCCGCGAAGATGGCCACTACTCACCCGAGGTAGACCAGAATCCGAAGTACGAAGTCGAGAGCGATCGGCAAGAAGGAGAGATGCACCCGGACATACGGGTTAATAAACCATGTCACGACGACAAGCGAGATGAGAAAAACGGCGTGAATGAGTGTGGCGCGCTTCGCATGCCCCCGGACGTACGGGTGGGCGAAGTCCGGATTTCCGCGTGCAAGCAGGAAGGCCCATCCGAGGAAGAAGTAGGCGATGAGCGCGTTGGTGCGGGTTTTTGGGTCGAGCATAGGCATGATGGATAGATACGGATTCAGTATAGCGTATGTTTTGGCTCCGCTCAAATCCTGTCAGGACAATGCGGAATGAATTGCTTGATTTCCATGAATACCATGTATAGTTATGAAGCATATTGTCATGATTTTCCTGTGGATTATTTTCGGTCCCGAACCACTGTTCACCACTCTGTCTATTTGGGCGATGGATTGTCCGATATGCTCGGTATTGTTTCACCATGTCCGGTAGTTTTGTCGCTTCAGTTATTTCGCGCTTCCGACCGGGTGTCCCGGCTCCTCGAAAATGGGTACTCGATCGGTATGACCGCGTTCCCGAGGAGACGATTTGCGCGCATGTCGCTCGCGAGTTCGCTTCGGAAAGTTTGATCCATCAATATTGAATCGTCGAGTGAGGATTGGTTCGTGTGCGACTTCTCAACGATCAATAATCGCTCCGCACCTGCGGATATGCCATCCGAATACCATGGTGCCGGCACGATCATTTTGTGTTCGATGCTCGAACTCTTCACCCATTCGGTGGCACAGGTGGTTTCGTGGGAATCTGATCGAGACGCGCTCGGGTTTTATCGGCGTTTCTTCGATCGGTACGCGCAGGCCATTGAATCCATCCGACTCAAACCACAGATATGTGGCCGGGAAATTCTCGTACTCAAGGAAGAGATGAATAATGCAGCGACACATCTCGTTCCGTCTTAATCCGCTCTCCGTAAAATTCCACTGGATTATCCGTCAGTACATTCATTTCTTGTCTTCGCTCATGTCCGCCATCAAACGCGTTTTCCTCTTCGTCCTCATGAACCTCGCCATTATATTGATGGGGAGTGTCACGATCTGGATCGTCTCGGCCGTTTTTGGCATCAATGTCTCTGGGTACCTCGGCGGATCGGACGGATACCTGGGTCTCGCGATCTTCTCGCTCATCTTCGGGTTTGCGGGATCGTTCTTTTCTCTTGCAATCTCGCGTTGGTCTGCGAAACGACTGTATGGCATACGACTTCTCGACTCTGCCAACCTCTTCAACTACCCGGAAAAAGAACGTCTTGTCTACGCTTCGGTCGAGACGATTGCTCGTCAGCAGGGAATTGATATGCCCGAGGTGGGGGTGTACGATGCTCCCGACCCCAATGCCTTTGCGACCGGTGCCACGCGCAATCGTTCACTCGTAGCAGTGTCTACTGGTCTCCTCGATGCCATGACGCCCGCAGAGATAGAGGGGGTGATCGCCCACGAGATGGCGCATATCCTCAATGGTGATATGGTGACGATGACCCTCCTGCAAGGGATTCTTAACACCTTTGTGATCTTCATCTCCCGCGTGATCGGGTACGCGCTCGACTCCGCCATGCGCAAGGACGAGGAGTCCTCCGCGCCGGGGTTCGGGTACTATATCGTCGTCATGGTCCTCGAGATTGCCCTCTCCATGCTCGCCTCGCTCGTGCTCATGGCCTTTTCCCGGCACCGCGAGTACCGGGCCGATGCGGGTTCGGCCGAGTTCGTGGGGCGCGACAAGATGATCGCCGCGCTTCGACGGCTCAAGACCCTGACCGAGCGGACCGATGCGTACGACGACGGTCAGCTCGCCGCCTTCAAGATCTCGGCGCGGGACGGATGGCTCTCGGCCTTCTCGTCGCACCCGTCGCTCGATGACCGGATCGCGGTGCTCGAGCGGACCTGGACGGCGTAAACGAAGCAAGGATACGTTCCGTATTGCGTACCGCCCCCGAACTCGATACAATGGACGAGCCCCGTTTTCATATCCTAATTTCCAAGTCTATGAAGGGAAGCCCAGAGGCAGGGAGGAATGAAGTGCCCCCGAGTGGTGGTACAGCCGAGTTGTCCGATCGTCCGCTTCGTTCGATCGAGAGCTCTCAGACCCCGTTTCACCTAAACGGGAAGAAGTACACTCCGGGAGACATCGTATGAGCCACGCTCTCCGATGGTTCCAAATTTTCTGGGAAACTCCAAGTGCTCGTTATCACGGATCGCGACTCGCGGTGAAACGAAACCATTACCACCACCTACCGTCTTCTCGAGGCTCAATGCATCGGGACCGATGACGGTCCGGTCGGGTCTGTTACCGTGAGCCTCGACAGACTCTTCCGGTTCGATTAGGTGAACTCTCTCTTGCACGAAAATCCCCGACCGCTTCCCGGCAGACGGGGATTTTTTTGAGGCCCCGGTTTTTTTGTCACCTACTCGATACTTCCTCGTCTTGCCACACAGAGACGCCCGACGGCGTCCGTCCTACCTTCTCATATATATGTCCATGCGACAATCTCTCAAGCGGACCGCTACGGTCCTCGGTGTCTCGGCCCTCCTCGTGGCCGGCACGTTCTCCATCGTCGGTTCCGGTTCGCCCGTCTTCGGGCAGACGGCCGTCTCCACCATTACCTCCTCCGCGGCCGCGGTGCGAACCGTCAGCGTCTCTGGTGACGGACAGGTATCGCTTCGTCCCGACACCGCCTCGATCCGTATCGCGGTCTCCGAGCTCGCCTCCACGACCCGCGCCGCTCAGCAGGCGACCAATACAAAGACGACCGAAGTTCTCGCTATCCTCCGCAAGAGCGGCATCAAGGATGAAAACATCCGGACGTCCAATATCTCGTTCTCCACGGAATATGACTGGTCTTCCAGTGAACGCAAGGTTCTGGGACAGCGCGTGCGCCAGGAGCTCGAGGCGAAGGTCTCGAACCTCGGCCCCTCGGATCAGAATAACCTCTCTATCTTGCTCGATGCTCTCGCCGGAATCGAGAACATAGAGATCTATTCTGTCTCATTCGACCTTGATGACCAGGAACAGGCCTATGGTAACGCTCGAAAACTCGCTTTTGAGAAAGCGCGGGAAAAGGCCGCCGAGCTTGCTGGACTCGCAGAAGAAGAGCTTGGACGTATTGTCTCAATTTCCGAGGGGGTACCTACGTACTCACCACTCCCATACGCGAATGTCCGGTCGGAGATGGCTATGGACAGAGCTGGATGAGCGAGCACGAGCGTTCCTCTTGGATCGATTGACGTCTCCACGAGCGTGCAGGTTGTCTACGAGATTCGCTAAGAGCGGCCGATGTACCGTCACGATACAGTCCGTTTTGAAAGGTCGGAAGGATTGAATCCCCCGACCTTTTTCGGTGGCATTTTGCCAGAGGATTCGTTAGCATTTCTCATATTGAACAAAAAAATTGTATGTGCAAGTTTCATACGATGGCTTACATAAGCCGATCTGAAAAATAATAAGGAAAAAGCGTAAAAAAGTTTTGACTCAAAAACGCTTTTCAATATAAATGTGTGCACGCAATTCGAGGGGCCGGAAGGCTTCCGGGACACCTCTCGATTTCTCTTGGCCATGCGGCTGCAGAGATTGCCGGATCATGAACAGTCCCAATGCACAAGAAGGCGAACGTTTGTTCGCCGGGTGTAGAAAAGAAACAACAATCGTTTCGACCGGTTCGCCGGACGAAACACAATACGTTATAAAGAGTTTGATCATAGCTCAGGATGAACGCTAGCGGTGCGCCTAACACATGCAAGTCGAGCGTGATTCTTGGGGAGCTTGCTCCTCGAGATGAAAGCGGCAGACGGGTGAGTAACGAGTTTGTACCTGCCCCTAAGAGAGGGATAGCTCCGAGAAATCGGAATTAATACCGCATATGCCCTACGGGGTAAAGCCGCAAGGCGCTTAGGGAGGGGCATGCTTTCTATCAGCTAGTTGGTGAGGTAACGGCTCACCAAGGCGATGACGGATAGCTGGTCTGAGAGGACGGCCAGCCACAATGGGACTGAGACACGGCCCATACTCCTACGGGAGGCAGCAGTGAGGAATCTTCCACAATGGGCGAAAGCCTGATGGAGC
>DDBV01000005.1:14142-14380 GCA_002335145.1 Patescibacteria group bacterium UBA2023 | reverse complement strand
CAGAGAACAAAGAAGAGAATCGTGGAAATAATTTTTTTCATGTAGGGAGATGGAAAAAAGTAAGAAGAAGCCAGTTGTTTTCATCGGGCTTCTGGTGGGTTATACGGGCAAGGGGGAAAATCGTCACAAAAATCTCTGATCGCATCAATCCGATGTGCTACATGATTCATGCACACATATGCGTATTGACGGAGGCTATTCGAGATTGTTTCTATCTTGTAGGTACAGATGTCAATTT
>DDBV01000005.1:0-13887 GCA_002335145.1 Patescibacteria group bacterium UBA2023 | reverse complement strand
TCTTGTAGGTACAGATGTCAATTTTCAAGATACGAGATCACCTACCTGTCTTGTGTCATGAAAACACACGGGACAGGACGTGTGTATATCAGTTGTGGCATGTAAGGGTGTTTCTCAGATTCGAGTACCGCATTTCGGACTTTCTCGAAGGTCGGGGGTCATACTGAAAAATTCAAAAGAATTGAGTGTCAGAGCTTCGACTTCTTCCGTAGAGCGTTTTCTTGAATTTACCATTGCCTTGATGGCGGTGATGCCAATGAATCATCTTAGGTATGAGGCCTCACAGTAGGTATCGATTGCTATCGATACCTGTTTGTAGAGGATGCTTTCGCCCAATCAATACTGTTTTTTTTCAATTCTCCAATGAACCTTCCGAGGTCTATTCTTGCCATCCATCCATGGACAGATACAATACCGGGCAATATTTCCGATCTCATACAGCGTTATGGCTGATTCCCACGAACATCCCGAAGAAGGAGCTATTACCTGTTCTCACGTGTTTTCCTGAGAGCGTCCCGCGCTTCTGGTGATCCATTCGAAAATCGATGGTGTTCGGCAGGTGCTTTGTGGGCAGTGGGACCATGAGGAGATTGATTGAGCGCATATTGCCTGTACCCATCATCTCGCAGAGCGTGATTCGTCTCTCGTCACGGCCCTGTCCATCGGCCCTGGATACCTTGCTGAGCGGGGGAGTCTCTCGTCACTGTGGAAAATCGAAGAATTTGACGAGGAAGAAGACGAGGATGGGGAAGAAATTTTTTCAAACTAAGATCCTCGGCAACGTTCTTCAGTGACGAAAAAGTTATTCGCAAAATTCAAGGAAAGCCAGGAAGGGCGTGTTTTAGGTTCTCATGCCAGTACCGCGCCGCAGGAGCCAGAGCGCAACCATCGTGAGTACGACCGAGAATCCGAGCAGCACCGCCGCGCTGATCCAAACGGATATATCGGTGAAACCATAGAATCCGTAGCGGAAGCCATCTACCATGTAGACAATGGGATTCGCGTGCGAGATTGTCCGCCAAAACTCGGGAAGCTGGTCGATACTATAAAAGACACCCCCGAGATACGTAAGCGGTGTGAGAATGAAGGTTGGGACGATGCTCACATCATCGAATTTTCGGGCAAAAATCGCATTCACGAATCCTCCGAGCGAAAACACGAGGGCTGTGAGGATGCCGAAGAGTAGGATAATGAAGGGGTGAGCAATCGTTGGATGAACAAAAGCCCATGAAACAGCGAAAACGATCAATCCAACAAGCATCCCCCGAAGGACTCCACCAGCCACGTAGCCGGAGAGTATGACCCAGTCCGGGGTGGGGGAGACAAGAAGTTCTTCTACGTGGCGTTGGAATTTCGCTCCGAAAAAACTCGATGCCACGTTGAGATATGAATTCATGATAATCGCCATCATGACGATACCCGGAATAATGAATGCCATATACGAAACGCCTTTCACCGGAGCAATCTGCGATCCGATGAACGCTCCAAAAATCAGGAAGTAGAGGGACTGCGTAATAGCGGATGGTAGGAGCGTCTGGGTCCAGATACGCATGAATCGGACCACTTCTTTGCGGACGATGGTGCGAAACGCAACGAATGCAACGGAGGCATTGATCATGTGAGGTGATTATTTTGATATGAAAAGCTCTTCAAGTCGGTTTCCTTTTGGATTGATATTCTTTATTACTATGCCCTTTTCCGAGAGAAGGGCCACGAGATCATTTATTGTGTCGGACCTGGAGAGAGTGGCTTCCACGGTGGTCTCATCTATTGCACGTAGGCCATAGCGATTTACTGGAAGATCCGAGGAGAGTGACTCAGTCTCGATCCGATACGAGGTGTTTTGCTGGTGTGAGAGGAGATTTTTGACTGTATCATTGAGAATGACCGCCCCTTCGCGAATAAATGCCGCATGGCGACAAAGTTGTTCGACTTCTTCCAAATAGTGTGTCGTCAGTACGATCGTCACTCCCTCTTCCTCATTGAGGTGTTTGAGGTATTTCCACATACCATGCCGCAACTCCACATCTACACCGGCTGTTGGCTCGTCGAGAATGAGAATTCGCGGACGATGGATAAGTGCTCTCGCGATCATGAGGCGGCGTTTCATGCCACCCGAGAGCGTTCGCGCCACGGCATTTTTCTTGTTTCCGAGATCAAGTGCTTCGAGCAGTTCATGTGCCCTCGGTAATGCTTCGGAACGAGGAATCCCATAGTATCCGGCCTGGTCGGTGACAATATCGATGACCTTCTCGAACATATTGAAATTGAATTCCTGGGGAACGACTCCCAGTCGGAGTTTTGCGTTATTAGGATCACGGTCTATGTCATGATCAAAAATCTTTAGTGTTCCGCCAGTCTTGCTCACGAGACTCGTCATGATGCCGATAAACGTGGTTTTGCCCGCACCATTCGCTCAAAGCAGGGCAAAAAAATCTCACTCTTCTATGGAAAGTGTGACACCCTTAAGCGCGTTGGTTCCATTTTCGTAGGTTTTTGAGACGTTTTCTGCGACGAGTGCGTACATAGG
Source organism: Patescibacteria group bacterium UBA2023 (assembly GCA_002335145.1). Classification (GTDB taxonomy): domain Bacteria; phylum Patescibacteriota; class Gracilibacteria; order BD1-5; family UBA2023; genus UBA2023. The sequence continues at coordinate 11,357 of DDBV01000005.1, read as the reverse complement.
CAGGAGAGAGATGATGGACAAATCATGGCCATAGGTCGTTAAGGGGGCATTAATGAGCCGATCTTTGACAGTCGATAGAAGAGTATGATACAATCATCGAGTCTTCGACATTTCGCAATCATGTCTCCCGAATCTCCGCCAATACCCCGTCCGAAGCCGAAACCTCCGAGTGTCTCGCGGCCTCCCGAGCGCATGACGGTGCCCACCGATTCTCCCAGGGGTATCGCAAACATGCCAGAAGCCGCAAAATCTCCCACGGTGGATCTTGACGGACTGAAGACGCTTCTGCGTTTTCCTGATCCGGATACCGAGAAGGCCGAGTCGGCCATTGATGCAGCATCCGCAGACGCCTCAGCGAAAAAATCTCTCGGAGAAGCCCTCTATCGGGAGCTCGAACGCGGCGGATTTTCTCCGGAGTCTGGCCCAAAAGAGGTTTGTCTCGCGAGCGCGCTCGTCCGCCTGCATGACGGACCGAATACGAAAATCGATGCGACATTCTCGGACGCGCTCTATTCCCGGTATACAGCACTCAAGGCTCCATATGTTGCCGAGACCGTAGCCGAAAGTACCGGAGCCAAGGAGCTGCTTGACGTGGCGGTGCGGAAGATTGTAGAGCGCGGAGTCGGCCACCTCTCGAGTCCCGAAGGAATCCAATTCGGAATAGACCATCTCCATGCGGAAGTCGTCGGTACTCTCGCAGAGATTGATGCGGGACTGCCCCCAGAGCACCCATTGAAAGGACTCTCGACTCCACTTATCGAAAATTTCCTGATTCCTCCGGAAAACGGAAAACGACTGATTCGCTACTCAGTCAATCGACTCTTCCCGAACGAGCATGAGAATCCTGAGTCCGAGAAATCTCGTGGGAATCTCTATGATACGGCCCGGGTCATGGTTCGTGGAAGCGTGGGAATGTTGCTTGATTTCGCTCAGGCTGATGATCCGGGGGTACCAGCACGGATGCGCGAGGTCATAGAACGGATGGAAGCCGATCCGTGAATCAAGGATTTTCTCGCGAAATTTCCCGATCTTCTCGGATTTTTCAAGGATTCACCTCCGGAAGTCTTGCGAACCGTGGATAAGACTCGCGTTATTGAGTGACTCGATCGATTCTTTTCTTCGTGCCGTGGGGATTTTCTCATGCTCTCTGGAGTATCTCCGGAAGAAAACGAAAGCCAAAAAGCGAGTCTGCGTATTGCCAATGCCGGAGCCGCATTCCTGCGATCTCTCGTGACGCCACAAAATGCGAGTGCCCTAATATCGGATGCCTCGAAACTTGCAGCCGTACGAAGTAACCCGATGTTTCATGATCTCGTCTCGCTCGTGGACGATCGTTCCGGTCTTACGCCGGAGGATCGCGCCGCGCTCGCCGATCGAATTCTCGAATGAGTTGATTGCGTTACGACCGAAACGATCGACGATGCACGGCTGACATCCTACTTCGATGCGCTTTTGCGGGATGTGGCAAATTTGGCTGATAAGATTCCAGCCGATCGCCTCGATCGTGCGGTCGCGAGCGTTATTCGGCCATTCTTGCAGAACCTTGCGACCGAAAACAAAAACGAATCATGAACGCTCGACACAATCATTGATACCGCATCGAGCGCGTGGAGTGCTATATACAAGGTGGACGACTGGTGAGCGGCGTTCGCTACCGTTTGGGCAAATCGCGGGTGAGCCCAGGAGTATGTCGCTTCGCGATTTCGTGGCGAAACGTTCGAGACTGTCGAGTCCGTCGTCAAATTCATGCGCGAGAATAAGATTCTCGAACAAAACATCGATGCCGCATGAGGCGCGCTTTTTAGTCGGATACGGCAGATTGTTTCCATGAACGTGGCACAGGATGTGGCACGCATGCGCGACAGCATGATGGGAGCCATGCCTTCGCGCATTACCTTGCCGCAGGAACATGTGCAGACACTGCGAGGGTGATCTTTTCAGGAGCGACTTGCCGGACGGGTCGCCTCTGATCTTGGGGGAATATTTCGAGCCAAACTGTCTGGCGGAGCTGTGGAAACCGGATGAAATCTGACCGGTCGAGAGCTGATCAGTGTAGGAATCGAATCAGTTCGGTCTTTTCTCCAGGAGAATCGTTCCGAGGCTGTTGTATTCATGCGACAAGCATGACTCGTAATTCGCGAATGAGACGAAGCGGCATTTGGCTCGCTCCTGGATTCAATGCTCTCGAATCCGAGATTTGCGGGGCTGGTGGAGCGGATCATTTCTGGTGCGGGGTCACGTGTCGCGAAATCTGCCGACTATGCGAACGAGATCAAAAGTATCATATCCGAACTTGCCTCACAGGGGATCGGGTCACCGCTCGTCTCGGCAGAAGCACGACAGGAGGGACTCCGCCTCTCGGTAGAGACCGCCTACGAACAGATCCGACAGAATCCGTCTATCGCGAAAGCGGTTCTTTCGGCTCTCGGAATCGAGCAGATTGGTCGCATGACCGATGCCGACGTGATTCGTACTGCCGAGTTATTTGTTCGCATGATTCCGAAAGAGTGCGTCATGCGTTCATTTTCCCAGCTCGCTGCGAAGAATCCCGCAGAAGTCCGTCTCGCGGATATACTCGCATCTGGAAAACAACTAATCGAACAGCTCCCGAAAGATCGCCTGGATTCGCTTGTGGATGAACTTCGGAAACAAGGGATTCTCTCGCGGATGATCGCCACTCCTGACGCACGTCCGCAACAATCTTGAAAATCTGCCGCACTCGAAGTGTCAGATATTCGCGAGGGTGTACGGCTTCTCTATGCTGCTCGCGGGAGTCTTGATTCCGAGACATTCGGGTGAGTTACCAAAACCATTGCCGGCCCTCTCGGAACGCTTCTCGGAAAGGGCTTGGATATTGTCATTCGTGATATACGTCCCGATGCTATGGCCCGAGCACTTTCTTCCTCCAATGCCGTACAACTGATAAACGAAGCTCTCTCGTGACGGCTCGATACGGGAAACCAGCGTACCCAGGAGCGCATCCTCGAGCTTGCGGCCAGCCTCTATGAATCTGTTCCGGAGCCGAAACGAGCGAAATTCATGGCATCCCTCGCGGAATCTGGAATCGTTTCGGAAGCCTTGTTGCTCTCGAAATCGGGAAAAACCCCGACAGAAAGTGGTGCCATAATCGTAAGCGAATCGATGCTCGACAACCTTGCGCGCCTCGCTTATCGAACGATTGATTGATTCCAAGGGCCAGACGGGCCTACCAGATTCGCATCGAATTTCCGATCGATCGCGTCACAAGCACTTCCTGGTACGGACATCGACAGTCTCCTGTCGACAAAAGTTTTTGGTGCGCCGCTCGGCGAAAATATCCATGCGATCCTCTCAAGCATTGCTCCCGTTGATTTCGTACGGATACTCCGGTCTCATCGCAATGAGATTCAGTCGATGGCGCGATGAGAGAGATCTTGAATGGAACAACTTGGAATCGATATCGCGCTTGCTATCGATCCCGAGAAATTTCGCCGATCCATGGATGGTCGCAAGCTCTCGGAGCTTGAGCGCGCTTCGGTAGATAATCTTGGGGCAATTCAGGCGCTCCTTCGGGATACTCCTGGAGCTACGGAGCTTATACGCGAATGAAGGGCATTTGTGGAAAATATCGAGCGCGCGGCTCTCCCGAGTAGGGAGAAGATGGCTGATATGTCAACAAAAATATTCTCGCTCATGCAAGAAGTCTCGAAGAGGCTTCCCCAGGTTCTCCGAGCTGGACTCGACGGAACAATGAAGAGTGACGGAGAAAACAGTGGCTCCGATCTTCCGAAGTGACAACTTGCCACATCGATCGTGCTGAATAATTTTTGGTTTGGGGTCTTCAATCTTTCATCGGTATTATCCGATCTCCCGAAAGCTTCCATGGCCTACTTCGGAGATAATTCGAACCGTAAGAATTTCACCGATACCTTTGTCGAATGTGCTGAAATCTACGCCAAATCTCGCAAACCGAAGATTGCCTAGCAAAAGATGCCGTGGTATAGAATGAAAAAACAGGTATACTTGCCGCCTCCTATCAGGAGGTACGGGTAGTTATACGAGCATTCGGAGTTCGTCGAGTTCAGCCTGGCTGAAATAGCCGAGAATAGCGAGAAATGAGCGTTTCTGCCCGAAGGAGAGTTCGGTAGACAGGCAAATAGCCGGACGTATTTCGTCCAATGTAGCGTGTATCATCGGGTGTTGGAGTTCGAGGAGTGAACGGCTTCCGTGCCGCTTCGATATATGAATATATGATAGTATAATTATTATTAATGTCAATATATTGCGGGGTTGATCCAGGGACTGCCACCACTGGTTATGCGTTCATAGAATCATCCGGGCGTTCGGGCATTCGTATCGTAGATTACGGTGTTATCGAGACGCCCGCTTCAGCCTCCCAGCTCATTCGTCTTCCCATGATCGCGGAGGATTTTTCCGCACTGCTCGACCAGTACCGGCCGGATGCCTGTGGTATGGAAAAGCTTTTTTTCGCCACGAACCGAACAACCGCTCTCTCGGTGGCGGAGAGTCGAGGAGTGCTTTCATACCTTCTTGCGATACGGTGAATCCGCCTGTATGAATATGCGCCAGCGGAAATGAAGAAGGCGATTACCGGGAATGGTCGTGCCGATAAGGAGCAGATTCGGTCTGCAATGGGAATGGTGCTTCAGCTCGATTCACTTCCAGGGCGCGATGACAGCATCGACGCGCTCGCTATGGCCTATCTTGTATCACTTTCGGACAGGGGAGTGGTCTAAGTCTCTCACCTACTGTATCCGGCGTGGCACGAAGAAAATATGCCCGGTCGGGTATCTGCGGAAGTCGAAAAACCGAACGGAGTGCGTGCTATTGAAGCATTCGAGAGAGAGTCCGCCACTGTGATAATCCGAGCGACTCGGGCCGCGCATCAGCTCTGATCGAGAGAGATTCCAGTATCGCCTCGATCTCGGTTTTTGTCCGGTCTCCGGCAAGATTTCCGGAGAGCTTCTTCCGAGGCTGTGAAAAACCGCGCTTGAGTAGCTCCACAAAGTCCTGATCCGGAGTCTTATTGGTATCAACATCGAACCGCAGGACGACCGAATCTACCTTTGGGGCAGGACGAAAATATCGTGCCGGCACATCGGCTATGCGGACAATAGACACACATCGATCCCAGAGCGCGAGCGAGAGGAGCGATGATTTCCCATCGTCAGCAATGATACGGTCCGCGACTTCCCGCTGCATGAGAATGACCATATGCTCTGGCGGGTTCGAGATCTCGTAGAGGAATCGGAAGAGGATAGGAGAGGTGATGTAGTAGGGGATATTCGCCACAACCGAATAGTGGTCCCACTTCGGTCGGTACTCGAGGATGTCCACATGGGAGAGTGACACGTTTTTTCCGAGCCACTCGTCATCCATGCGGCCACGCAAATGCTCGACGAGGGTATTGTCGAGCTCCACGAGGTGGAGTTGATCGGGTTGTTCTTCGAGCAGGTATTCGGTCAGTGCGCCGTATCCGGGGCCAACCTCGAGCACATTTCGGCCGCATAGCCCCACTGCTGTCGAGATAGCACGGAGCGTTGGCTCATGTACGAGGAAATTCTGTCCGAGAGATTTCTTGGCGCGTTTGGCGAATTCCGATTCCACCGTTTGAAAGTGATTGTAGATCGATGATTCGCATTCTACGTGATTTCCCCCGATCCGCAAAAAAACCTCCCGAAGGAGGTTCGAATCAAAGAGGGGGGGGCGGAGAAATTTAGAATTCTATCGAATGATTTGATAGATGGTAGGCTGCGTCCTTGGAACGAAACTGCGACTCGGCCATGTTAATGGTGATCTTCTCGCCCTCTTCCTTGCGATCGTAAGCGATGAAGAGGAGGATCGAGTCGGAAGAGAGATCCGTTGGCTTCTCGAACTCGACCACGATGGAGTAAACTCCGGGCATATTCGACTCAACGATGATATTTCGGTCCTTCTCCTCGGAAAAGAAGTTGGAGAGCTTGATTTTGGAATCGTTCGTCAGGAGAGTGAAACGAACTTCGGAAGCCTCCTTGATGGAGTTGCCAATTTTCATGGCGAGCAGGTCAGCACTCTCCGCCGTGACGTCCATAAAAATATCGGACGTCTCTTGCGAAGACGCGGATGGTCCTTGGTAGTTGCGAACGGAAGTTTGCAGGTTCTTTCATAAATCGCTCCCGAACAGTGTCATATTTACGCCGATCGCCAAAGCGAGCGAGATTCCGATAATGGCGAATCGTCGCTTGGAACGCGTAGCAGTACGGGCTTTGTAATCTTTGAAGAGGTCCGGCATAGGGGTATTTGCGTAGTAAGGGTTCGTAGTCGGGCGTGGACGGAAAAGGGCGTTTCGCACCCTTGTTTTCGTTATTATACCAAAATAATATTTTCAGGTCAAAAAATTACGCGAGATTTAACGTGAATATCGCTCGTAAATTTCTCGAATCTCGCGTTTCGTTCATTCGTCCGCTGTCGCCACGTAGTCATCGCGAATTTGCGTTTCGTAGTCGTGTAAAAATTTCTGTATCTGTTTGCGAAATTCCGCACTGTTCGGATCGAAACCGTACCGCGATACGATCGATTTAAGGTAGGCATTATGGATTTCATCGTACATGGCATGTAAGGTCTTTACGTCATCGTCGAGGAGTCGTTCCATATTCTTCACAGTCTCTTCCGGGAAATCCACGTACCGCATCGTCATGACACCAATCAGTCCCTCGTCTCATTCCGTCAGCACATCGACGGTCCCGTAGTGGAAGAATGCGGCAATGAAGTTCGGGAATGAGAGGCGGATCGTCTTGATTTTGTCGGCATCGAGCGACTGTATATCGGTGTAGAATCCTCGCTGATTTACGAAATAGAGCTTCCCGGGCACGGCGAGGACGTAGTCCATTTCCAGGTTGATGAGTGATCGGGTGAGATTGTGCAGAAGTGCGAACTCCGCAATGAGACACACGATGTCGATCGCAGCCCAGAGCTGCGATGTGATTTCTGATATGAAGATGATATGCACGACATAGTAGGCGATTACCGCCACGAACACGAGCATATTGAAGCTCGCCTGATTGAAGAACGTGGCGAAATAGCGATCTCATTCCAAGAGTCGGTCGTAGATTTCCCGAGTTCCACGGACGCGGGAACACCCCGAATAGGTCTGCCGGAAATAAACAATGTATCGAACGGAAGAAAAGAACGAAAAAAGCGCGTTAAAAACAAGTCCCGCGATTACGACATAGCCATCGATACTCCCGTCAAAGTGCCAATGTGCCAGAAGAACATTGAGCCCCGTGAGACCAAGAAGCGGGACAAAAAGGAGGCTCGAAAATATCCCATAGATGAAAGATCGTTTCACGAGCATGACGTGTTCTTGACCTCATTCAATGAGATCTTGCACCTGCTCAGTATCGCGCGAGACGCGAAACGACTTGAAGAGGAACTCGACGATACGTCGGAAATCCAGCATGAATCGACAGAAGGAGTATGGAATAAGAGTATACATCTGACGCACTGATTGACAAGGAGAAACGATTTTTGTGAAGGCCGTATGCAAAAATTTCTTGAGAAAACCTCCCTTCCCCGTATCATGACAGCCACTTTCGGACGTTCTAATCTTTCTTCATGGATACAGTCCTTCTTATCGTGACAGCGGTCATAATCTTCCTGCAGATTCTCCAGATTATAGTGCTTGTGGAGATACTCCTCGCATGGACTCCGATTCTGTTTGGTCGTGCCATTCGTATCGAGGCGATTTCTTCGATCGTGGAGCCGCTCGCCGAGTGAGTGTCGCGTGTTATTCCATCGAGATTTGGCGTGCTTGATTTCTCACGAGCCTACCTCATAATCCTCTTTGAGTTGATTATAATGCTCTTGCTCGCTCTCGAGCCGGCAGCCATGACTTCTCTCCCGTTCTAGCCAATGCATCAGAAAAACATCGACTATACGCTCTTTTTTCTCGTTTTCGGACTCGTGATTTTCGGCATGATCATGATCAGCTCGGTGAGTGTCTATCCTTCGTACAATGTGACGAGTCGAATGATGGAACTCGGAAGAATCGACGCCCCGAACAACTGGTTCTATCTCGTCCGCAATATTTCGCACGTATTCATCGCATCGCTTGCGTTCGTCTTCTTCGTGAAATTCCCGACCGAAGCGATCGAGCGCAATGCTCGGGCGATATTCGTCTCTGGCATGGTCTTTCTCGCGCTCGTACTCTTTATTGGGGCCGAGTACAACGGTGCCCGCGGATGGATCAGTATCCCGTACCTTCCATTCTCACTGCAACCAGTAGAATTCATGAAGCTCGCGATCATCATTTACCTCGCGAGCTATCTCAAACGCAACCGCGCACTCATGAGATCATTCCAACAATGATTCGTGCCATTCTTTCTCATCATGGCTTCGGTTATGTTTCTCATTGTCTTGCAGCCAGACTTCTGATCAGTTCTCATTCTTGGGCCACTCTGCGTGATTCTCTACTTCGTAGGAGGATGATCCGTGCGCTATATCGCGATCATGGCGGCGGTTTTTGCGGTACTTGCCGGGTCGGTTTACGGGCTTGGTATGCACGAGTGACCCGAGGATCGAAACTCATTTTCCTACGTTACCGATCGAATAGACAATTTTCTCGCCGACAACAAAACCGCTATTGCCAATAAGACAATCAATTTCCAGACCGAGCAGGGGCTCATCGCTATCGGTTCAGGTGGATTTTCGGGTGTTGGATTCGGGAAATCGCTGCAAAAATTCGGGTACCTTCCAGAGACACAAGGGGACTTTATTTTTTCGGTTATCGCCGAAGAACTTGGGTTCGTAGGGGTTTTCGTACTCATCAGTATCTATCTCGGCATCGTCTACCGGGGATTCCGGATCGCGCGCGGAGTAGAGGACCTCTTCGCCAAATACGTAGCCGTCGGCGTGACCAGCTGGATCGCGATTCAGGCATTCGTGAATATCGGTGTGAATCTCAATATTATCCCACTCACGGGCGTGACGCTCCCGTTCGTGAGTTATGGAGGATCATCGCTCCTATCGCTGCTTATCGCCGTAGCGATCCTGCTCGGTATCTCTCGCCATATGCGCGTTACGTCTACCTATGCACATTCGTATGCGAATAGAGATAGAAGATAATATCTTTTCCGTACTATAGATAGAAGGATGCTACCGCCGATGCTCATTTAGAAAAAAATTTAGACTTAAATGCTCAGTTGGTGGCGATATGACAATTGTGTAGTCATAGTCATTTTCATCAAAAACATTTCCCCTGCAAGTCAGTAAACGTATGTGTATTTTTTCATATACCTGTATCTAAAAGTAGTAATCGTACAGTACCACGAGTTCTATCTATTTTATAACGAAGTCTAACGATTGCTGAAGTATGATCTGGTAATCCTCAGTATTTTCGAATGAACGAATCGTGAGAATTGGATAGTAGTTCCAATAAAACATGTCTAATTTTTGTGACTAATTCTGGACAAATCTTCGAAGGAGTAGTGTCGCGTCGTATTTGATCAATAATTCTTTGAATGCAATAGCCCATGGTGGTGATTTCTGTCTGTATAACTTCCCCTGATGGAGGTAATTCATAACGTGATAGCAAAGGCATATCGATTAGCAGTTCCTGTATTTTTCCATTATTGAGACATTCTGACTGACCCTCTACAAGAGTATACCTCATATAAAGCACGGTAGGGTATTAATTAATTTAATACTAACTACTAATAGCAATTTTGCAAAGCGTTATAACATATCATGGCATACGAAGTGAGTATATGCTTTTTGAAAAAACAAACCTTTTTGTATTATGGTTCCTCTTTTTGTGTTTATCAATGCTCAATCCCTCTCAACAAGAAGCTGTCGACCATGTATCAGGGCCACTTCTGATCCTCGCGGGTGCGGGTGCTGGCAAGACTCACACGCTCACCGAACGAATCGCGGCACTTATCGAACGTGACAGGGTACAGCCTGGTTCGATCCTCGCCGTGACATTCACCAATAAGGCTGCCAAGGAAATGCGCGAGCGCATGGGAAAACGACTCGGATTCTCGCTCGAATGATACAGTCCGTACCGTTCGCGGGGATTACCACTCATCGGGACGTTTCACTCGGTGTGTCTCGTCTTCATTCGTGAGTATCCGCAGCTCGTAGGACTCTCTCCCAATTTCTCGTTGTATGATGAGGATGACAAGACTCGAATCATCCGCGAGATTACCAAATCAGACGCATCATCTGGGGATAGTGTGAACGTGCGCGAGATTCTCTCGACTATTTCGCGTGCCAAAAATGCACTCGAAACCCCTGATGATTTCTCGTCCAAAGCCAATAGCTACAAGAGTCGGGATATTGCCGAGGTATACGCGCAGTACGAGAAGCGACTCCACGCGTCCGATGCGATCGACTTCGATGATATTCTCCTACTCGGACTCAAAATCCTCCAGCACCCCGAGGCTCGCGACCGGATCTGTGGACGATTCGAGCACATCTTCGTGGACGAGTATCAGGATACCAATGACGCACAGTACAAGATCGTGCGGATTCTCGCGGAGCGTCATCGCAATCTCTGCGTGGTGGGTGATGACTGGCAGGGGATTTACTCGTGGCGTGGAGCGAATATCCGCAATATTCTCTCATTCCAAAAGGATTTTCCAGATGCGAAACTCGTGAAACTCGAGCAGAACTATCGCTCGACCAAGACCGTGATCGCTGCGGCGAATGCCGTAATCAAGCACAATACCGAGAATCTGGAGAAGACCCTCTGGACGGATAATGCGACGTGAGAAAAGATCCGCGTGGTCGATGCTGGATCCGAGCGCGAAGAAGCCCGTCACATCGCCGAGCTCGTCGCCGATTCCGGCAAGCCATGAGAGTGGGCCGTGCTCTACCGCACCAACTCGCAGTCACGCGCGATAGAGGAGGCACTCGTGCGAGCGAATATCCCATACAGGATTTTTGGTGGAGTGAAGTTCTACGAGCGCAAGGAGATCAAGGATATCCTCTCCTATATGCGCCTAGTAGCCAATCCACACGATCGTGCGAGTCTCATGCGCGTGGTGAATGTGCCCGCTCGCAAACTCGGAGCGAAGAGCGTGGAGACGATTGCTGAGTATCTCGATAACTACGGACTCGACTGTGTGGCACTCGCGGACATGCTCGACTCGGTGGATGGTCTCGCTGGTGCGGCGAGAGAAGGATATCGGCAATTCGGTGCGGTGCTCGCTCGGGCGCGCGAACGAATGGAGTCAGCATCTGTCGCGGACGTGATGAAGTCGCTCATAGAGGATCTCGGCTATATCGCCTATCTCGAGGCGAATCATACGCCTGAGGAGGTCACGGCCAAGCGGGATAATCTGGATGAATTTCTCTCGCTCGCGTCGCGCTATGAGGGA
>DDBV01000001.1 GCA_002335145.1 Patescibacteria group bacterium UBA2023 | reverse complement strand
TTCGCGACCAACTTTTATTCTTGTTATGCCTCCAACGACACCACTACTGTCTCCGCTACAATCTCAGCAGGTGCTGTCACAGTGTCTGTTCCCGGAAATATTTCCTTTCCTTCGGTTATAGCATCCAGCAGCGCTCAAGATGTGGATGTGGCAGCTTGAAGCTTCATCGTTGAAGATCTTAAGGGAGCTTCTGTTGGGTACTATGCCACTCTCTCCGTTTCAGATCTTACTTCCGGAGGCAATACTATTCCTAAGGCAAACGTATCTGCCAATGTACCGGGGGGAACCGTATCGCTTGTTGCTGGAAACTCGAACTCCGTCGTAACAGTACCAGTATCTTCTGGTACTATCGGAAACGGATATGTAACACTCTCTTCCGCTACCACTCTCTTCGATCGATCCAGTGGAGGAGGAATCCTCGGAAAATACTCCGCAGCCGTAGCACTCCGTATCAGCATTCCTGCCTATGCTCCATCTGGAAGTTATGCAGGAACTCTCACGCTGACGTTGATAGAGAATTAACATAGCTGAACGGATGTCAAAGCGGATTGGCATCCGTTTTTTGCACCCAAAAAAAACATATGGTAGCCTGGGAGCGACACCATCTTTCACGCGTCCATGATCTTCGAAAAATTCTCCGCCCTTCTCGCTGAGATGATCTCGACAAAAGTTCCAGATCTGCATATCGCGAGCGGCATTTATCCACATATACGCAAGCACGATGGGGAAATCCACGCGGTAGAAGAATTTGGGCCAGTTTCAGCCTCCGATGTCCGGGCAATTCTCGTGGAGATGCTCGGAAGCGAGAAATTCAAGCACTTCGAGATGACGGGCGATGCTGACTTCTCGTACTCCTATGGCGAACATCGGTTTCGCGTGAACGCATCCGCGGATGCCTATGGCCACTCACTCGCGCTCCGAGCGATTCCTACGGAAATCCCCTCATGCGAGACGCTCCAGATTCCTCCCGCACTCATCAAGCTCCTGGATCGTGGAAAGGGCCTCATTCTCGTGACCGGCCCAACAGGATCAGGAAAATCGACAACGCTCGCCTCGATGATCGACTACATCAACCAGACGTACCGACGGCATATCATCACGATCGAGGACCCAATCGAATTTAACTTCCGCAATAAGCAGTGCCTCATTCACCAGCGGGAAATCGGCTCACATACACAGAGTTTCTCCCGCGCCATGCGCGCAAGCCTGCGCGAAGATCCGGATGTCATTATGGTCGGGGAGATGCGCGACCCTGAGACTATTGCTGCCGCCATGACACTCGCTGAGACGGGACACATGGTTCTCTCTACCTTGCACACCAACGATTCAGTCCAGTCGGTGGATCGGATTATCGACTCATTCCCGACCGAGCAACAGAACCAGATCCGTACCCAGCTCGCTATGAGCCTCACGGCAATCCTCTCGCAAATTCTCATCCCCAAAAAAGATACCCAGGGGCGCGTAGCCGCCAGGGAACTCCTCATCAATAATGATGCGGTCAGAAGCGTCATCATGCAGGGGGCAACGCACCGGCTCTACGGCGTACTCGAACTCTACGCTCAGGAGGGAATGTTCCTCATGGACCAGTATCTCGAACGCCTCTTTATGAACGGTCAAATCACGAAGGACACACTCCTCTCGCGAGTCCGAGATCCCGATCTCGTTGCGCATATCGCTGCAAAATAATCCCCTCATTTCTCTCTTCCTATGATGTCTCTGAACGAACTACTCGCACCATACGCCCCGGAAATCAAGACTCTGCGCGAAGGTGACCAGGTATTCCTCTCCGAGAGTGACCAAAACGCCTACCTTCTGGTCGAATGATCCGCCGAAGTTTACACGCCCGGTGTGGGGGTAGCACGGTATCTCGTTGGGCAGATACGCGCCGGGGACTTCATTGGGGAATGAACCCTCTCCGGCAAGACTGCCAAAAGCGTCTCTGTGGAAATCTCTTCCGACAAGGCCGAGGTACGCGTTGTCTCCCCCGAAGTGCTCCATCGGATGCGAAACGAGGCGAAGGATGACTATGTGATACTACTGCAATCCGTCCTTGAGCGCACGAGTGAACGCATGGGACTCGCGAATCGTGAACTCGGACTCATTCACGATATCGTGCGTGAGCTCTCGGAACATACGGACGAGGGGCGCAAGGGACTCAATGCGATCCTCTTGTTTATTCATAAACTCCTGCGATGCTCGGCAATCGTGCTGTGCGAGGCACATCCGGATATACCCAATCTCTGGACTTACACCTTCGATTCGCGCTTTGCTCGGACCCGCGTCCTCGAAAAAGCTTGAGACGAGGTACGAGAACTTTCCTTTTCACGACTTGAAAATCGCGGACAATTCCGTAATATCCCCGCCGAACACTCGCTCTACGCGGTGCGCCTCTTGCGTCCGGAGAGTCGAGAAATTACCGCCTCGATTCTCTTCTCCCGATCAGAGGAATTCTCCGGCATGGAGACACGCACACTCGATCACTTTGCTCCCACATTCGCTTCTATCTTGCGTTCCGTCAACGAATAACCATGCCCTCGTCTGTCCGCTTCTACGAGTTCGCCGCTCCCGACAAAGGGCCTTCTCGCGATGGATGGAACCGGATTCTCCTCGACTTCTCAGCACGACCGAAGCCATCGCTTTTCCAGGGAATACGGTCAATGGTAGCACGCAATCCTGGAGAGCTCACCATCTGGTCCGTCTTCCGTGATGGGCGGATCCAACGGTATGCATCGGTGGATGCGACTCGTGCCGAGTCATTCGTGCGCGCAGTGCGGTCGGAGTGCGGCTTCGAAGCTCTGCACGAAAGAGATATCACGAACGTGGATCTCCCCGATCTCTTACGGATTCGCGAAATTCATCTGGAACGCCCGGACATTTTCCCGCTCGGAATGACGGGAGCATTCCGAGCATTGGGGGAGCTCTCGCGCCAACATCCGAGTGAGACGATCATCTCGCTCATGAACCTCTCAGAAGCCCCGGTCGACTGGTCGTCCGAGCGTCGAGTCCGAGGACTACTCTCGGAAAAGGCAGACGACTTCTTCGCGGGAATCCGGTCGACCCGCTGGTACACGATTATTCGGATAGCCTCGCGACCATTGGTCTGGTTCTGGCAATGATTCCGGTTCCTCTTCGATCCGTTTCCGAAGACGGTAGAGCCGGTCGCTCTCCGTGTCCCAACGAATATCGCGGAGAAACTCCTGAAACCCGCTTTCGCAAGCTCGATCTTGCTCGCGGCCCAAGACGATGAACGCGAAGGAGAGTCTGTCCTTGCTGACGCTGTAATCGCCCGCCTCTGAGCCATAAAAGACTCCGATTCGAATCGTCCGCGTCTCGGACGTATCGTTTCTCGATCACTCGAACGATTGCTTCGTACGGACGCGTGACTCACCGGAAACCTCTCGATCGAAGAAATAGCAGATTGGCTCGGGAACCCGCCGCTCGAACCAATAACAACACTCTCCGAAACTGCTCGGCCTGTGAGACCCGCCGAGACTCCGGCAATCATTCCCGATGATGCTCTTGCCATCCTCTCGGATACCACGCGCGTCACGCCGATCGGCACATTCGAACAGGAAGGCCTCGTCCTGCCCTTCGGTATTCCCACGGATGATCGCAAGCGCCACGTCTACATGATCGGGAAAACAGGAACCGGCAAGACGACCCTGCTCGCAAATATGCTCCTCTCGGATATTTATGCGGGACGCGGGGTGGGTCTCATAGATCCCCACGGCGATCTGTCGCGCGACATTCTCTCACGCATTCCGAAACACCGAACCAACGACGTGGTGTATTTCGATTCATCGGATGCCGATTATCCGAGCGCGTTCAATCTCTTCGCGGGCGTATCGAGCGAACTGCAGGGCGCGACCGCCTCCGGAATCGTATCGATATTCAAGCGGATCTACGGAAACAGCTGGGGGCCGCGTCTCGAATACATCCTCCGGAATGCCGTTCTGAGTCTCCTCGGTACCGAGGAGCCGACACTCCTATCCGTGACGAATATCCTCACGAACGCGGAATACCGCGCACGGGTCCTCGCGAAGCTCGATGATCCGGTACTTTCGAACTTCTGGACCCGCGAATTCGAACGGATGGATCGTCGACAGATGACCGAAGCGACAGCACCGATCCTCAATAAGATCGGACAGTTCCTCGCGAATCCCCTCCTTCGAAATATCGTTTTGCAGCCGAAAAACTCGTTCTCGCCACGTTGGATCATGGACAAGGGGAAAATCTTCATTGTCCGCATTCCAAAAGGAACAATCGGGGAGGATACCATGTCGTTTCTCGGATCGCTCCTCGTGACACGATTTCAGATCGATGCTATGAGTCGTGCGAACCTTCCGCCGAAAGATCGACGGGAATTCTGCCTCTACATCGATGAGTTTCAGAACTTCGCGGGCGACAGCTTCGAGAGCATTCTCTCGGAGGGGCGTAAGTTTGGTCTCTCCCTCGTCCTCGGCAACCAGTACGTTTCACAGATTCCGGACGAAATCGCGCAGGCTGTCTTCGGAAACGTTGCATCCATCCTTGCGTTCCAGACTGGCCCGCTCGATGCCGGGATTCTCTCAAAGGTTATGTGACTTGATACGCGCGACTCCTCGCGTCTGCAGTCGCTCCCACGTTATCACGTACTCGCCAGACTCAATCTCGATGGGACACCGATTCCCGCATTCGAATGAACCACACTCCCGCCACCCGATGATCGCTATCCCGCAGACTACGAGCGAGCCTATGCCGTAGAGCGCGTTTGCCGCGAAAAATACGCCAAGCCCCGGGAGTTCGTGGAAAAGAAGATCCGAGAGCGGATCGCTGCGATGACGTAACGCGTAAAATATTGACCTTACACTTGAAGTGTATACTGTTACTGCTAACATATTGGATAATTTCTTTTGGGAAGAATGTTTTTCAATTCACTTGATCGAGACAGGGAGACGGGTTCGGAGCGACTTTGGGCTGCTGCGTATCTCTCTCTGTTCATAATTTCATGAATAAGTGGTTACACTGTAACAAAAATGATAGCCGAACAGAGGGAAACGGAGACGCTCGTTAATGCCCGTAAGGATGAGGCCCTACAAAGATTGGAATTTGTTTGTACACTTGCCGATAAGGTTCTTGCTGGGGAAGAAGTACAGAGTACTGTGGTCATCACCATTGATACGAACCTCGCCTCAAGAGATCCAGATATTCAAAAAATCCTTGCCGCAACGAACACCTGCGCCAAAACGATTCTAAAACTCAAAAAAGAGTAAACTTTTTCAAAAAGACTTGCCTTACAGGATTATTTTATATAATGGGTCCACTTGTCGCGGAGTAGAGCAGTGGCAGCTCGCCAGGCTCATAACCTGGAGGTCGTACGTTCGATTCGTACCTCCGCAACCATCGCAATCAAAAAACGGGATTCAATCCCGTTTTTTCATACTCCGAATCCTCTACTCTTCCTCCCGCAATTTTCCGATGACTGGCAAAAACCGGACATATTCGAAGAACTGGAGTCCGGTGTATCGGCCGACAGCGAGATTGAATACAGCAATGAGTAGGAGTATGTCTGGATATGAGAGAAGGAAGTAGCGCACAGGAATGGAATCCAACACCAGGAACGCCACAACAGAAACGACAGTGAATTGCACGAGCGAGACAACTCCTCCACGACTGAACACATCGATATCTTCCTGGAAAACCTTATCAGCAACCATGACCATAAGGAAGACCGGGAAGAGCGCAAATGGATTGGCGAACGCGGCACTCACGAAACCATCGACTCAGAAGGCGCGCAATGCGGCAATACTAATAATCGCGAAGAAAATATACAACGATATGAGGAGTGCCCGTTTTGCGTTGTAGAGAAGGTAGAATCGCTTGGCGAAGAATCCCGTGGCAAGGACTGCCACGAAAGCGATACCGAGAAACAACATAGAGAATCGTCCGCCCGCTACCGTAACAGAGAGAGCCAAGAGGATGGGATTATAGACACCGAAGACGTATGTTCCGACGATCTGCTTGAGGATATTGAGTGCGAGCGTTGCAAGCGCGATAGAGAGGAGAAGGCCGAGAAACGAAACCGAGAACCCTTCATACGAGAGGTATTCGAGCAACCCTCCGAGCGAGTAGAATCTCGACGGCTCGGCATACAAGATCATTTCGGCCTGCGCGGACGCGCCTTCGGTCGTATTCATTGAGACGAGAAATCCCATAACCGATCCCGGCGGAAGAACCCCGACATCCGAGAGTCAAAGTGGCTTCACGGAGGAAGCGAGGAGTTTTCCGAGGAGGTTCGCGCGGATTTCCGACACAACATAGACCCGCTTCTCATGAAACGATATGGGATTGGAAGAATTCGATCGCACCCGATCGATCGCTCCAAGTACGGGAATCGGGTCAACTCCGTCTACGATGACAACATCGGCATCCCGAATGGATGGCCACTGCTTATACAGCATGTCGGACGCGGGGCTTCCGGCATCAAGAAACCCTCACTGTGCCGAAACCTCGATCGGTTTAAGGAGGATGCTGCGTCGGGCCATAAGGTCGGAGAGTCATTCATCAACCCATGAGAAGTCATCCGAGACGTAAGCAATGAGCGTTTGGTAAATCCTCACCCGCTTGGAGACAGTCGCCTCGCACCCGTCCGAAAGCCGCAAGAATGCTTCGATCACCGCATCGCCCGGAGTTGAGAACTGGCGGAGGTACCGCTCTTGGCCGGTCACGGTTTCAATGGTCTCGTCGGACCTTCGGAGCGTATATCGGACTTCATATGTCGCCCCGGAACGTGAGAACGGGAGTGCGACAGCATATTCCTGGGAGGTACCTATTCGGACTTCTGTATTCCCCTCGATTCAGTAGTCCGTACTTGCGGGACAGACTTCCGGCGAAAAGGTGGGAACCGGATCTGGAAGAAGTCCACCGGACACGGGCATTTCGAGCTGTGCAAAAGCGAAAATCGGAATTGCGAGAGTGACGATACCGGAAAAGAGGAGGAAAAATCGTGACATCCGATGAATGGCTATTCAGTAATGAATTGAAGATCCGAGATCTTGATTTTCCCGATCAGAAGACGGTCGGGATCATTGCCTTGGGAAATCCAGTCAGCAACCCGACGATACCCGTCGAGGTATATCTTGTTCTTGCCGTACAACACTCCCTCTCCACGAATACTGGTCCGTTCGATTCCACGCTTGAGTCGGAGACAGAGGTTGAAAACGTAAGAGAGCGAGCGATCCGACCGAAGCGAACGGATCGTATCGGCGAGCTGAGAAAACGACCGGTGCTGAGCCTGTGATACGAGGAAGTACTGCTCGTACATGGCGTCCTTCCGACAATCCGGAGGCAGTGCTTGGAGTGATTTCCAGACTGCGAGCCCTTCTTCGTCTCCGAGAGAGAAACCCGTCCCATGCTTGAAAAGCAAAAGTCCGGTCTCTTCGCCGCGTATAGATCGAACAAGATGGGTCTCCACCTCATGAGCAAAAATGGAAAGAAACTCCCTCTCACGAATAATAGCCTGCTCCGAAATACGGATTTTCGGATACCGCCCATGCGAGACAGCAATGCGAGAGAGTCCGGAGTCGCCCCATTCTATGACAACTCCCTTCAATCCAATTCGGTCGATATTTTCGCGCAGAAGTTCCTCGATCCGATGCTTCGAAAGAATCGATCCGAGCATCTCGGCACGGTCCGTCGATCCTCCGTGTCCGAAGATTTTACCAACGGATTCCTCCACGAGGAATGGATTAATCGCGCCATAGAGACCATTGTCCAAATGAGCGACAGAGGAATAGTCATTTTTTCGATACGCGTCCACTAAATCGCATTTCATCTGCAATTCTCGAAGCTTCTCATGAAACACCGCGACAAGAGACCCCTGGAAGTCTCGGTGATTCATGCGCTTAGAGATCTCATCAAGACGGATTCGTAACCCATCGGTGGCTCGTTGGTCGGGAAATTGATACTCAAATACGGGGTCGTAGCGTCATCGTTCCGAGGCAAATCGGTCAAGCTCTTCCAAGTGATTTATTGGGTGCAAAATCCGCGAGAGGTTGAGTTTTCGTCCTATATCATGAACTTCCTTGTCGATCTTCGAGATCGATGGCCATTCGGATGTTCGCACGCCCAAAAGCTGTTTCGCTTTGGACTTGGTTTTTGTCACGGGTTTTACGAAGAAGTCCGCAACGATATTACGACCGAGGAATACCTGTCGCCCATCGGAGCCCTCTCGGACAGAGAACCGAAAACGGTCGAAACGAATCGTGGTATCATCAATCTCCACTGTGGCCTGTCCGGATTTTGCGAGCGCGAAAATCGCTTCGGAAACCTCATTTTGCTCGATAGACATGTCCACGATGACCTCCACGGCCTCTGAATATTTTTGATCCTCCTGAACAAACACGAAGGAGCCTGGTTGCGACAGGTAGAGAATTTCAGAGTCCTTGAGTGCGGTAGAATTCTTGTGTCGTCCGAAAAGTGCCTTGGCAATCTCCACACCTTTCTCCGGGTCGCTTGTGTCTACATTGGCAAGTTTGTCTAGTCTCGCACGCAGTGGCACGAGCGTAACATTCTGTACTTCGAGCCCGGCTCGTGCGTTAATCTCGAGGAGCTTCGGCCCCGAATCCGTAATCACCCAATCGAGCGCAAGGTAGCCGAGATTCACAAAGAATTGTGTCTTCGACGAAGCGAGGAGGATTTCATCCCAGTAGGGAATCTCCTTGCCGCGGAATCCCGCGTACGGCTCGGGAAATGCTCGCGAGTACCCGATACGATCAACGAGCATCGAAACAACTTCTCCCGTGGCCGTATCAATACCCATACCGATCCCGCCCTGAGCAATATTCGCCTTACCGCCCGATTCGCGCGTAGGGACTCGAACCATAGATGCCACGGGTACGAGTCCGTAGACAATCACTCGAATATCCGCGAGGCCATAATCGCAGAATGCGGCAAAGTCTTCACCTGGCACGAGTCGTTCTTCTATGAGGATCGAGTCGCTCCCTCCAGAGAGGGAGAATGCTCCGTCCAGAATGTCCATCATCCGACGACGAAGCGCGTCTTCATGGAGACTCTCACCCCCGACCGAGAATGTCCCATCAGATGCTCGCGAAACAATAAGGATTCACTGGCCCTTGCTCCCGCGATTCGGCTTGATAACGAAATCATTGGAGAGGATCGAATCGAATCGGAAGGATGCAAGCTCCTGCCGGGAACGAATAGTTGCATACGTCTCACCTACGGGAATATCTCGTTCTGAGAGAAACCGCTTCGTATCAAGTTTATTGTCAGCAAGACGGATGCTCTTGCGGTCGTTGAGCTTCTTGACGTAAAGGATGTTGCGGGCGTTCATCCCGAGAATCCCGAAGTGGAACATGGAGTGTGGCTGTTTCGCGTGGAAAAACGACCGACAGTATACGGGATATTTGCTTTTTTGGAAGCCAAAAACCCCACAATACCATTCTCGCGAGAGGGGTTTCTGGTTTTGATTACAGAAAGCAACTGAGACTTGGTGGTTCGCCGGAGCGATTCGCCCCACTAGGGCTGAGTCAACCCTTCGATTCAGGCTGATCCTCGTTTCTCCATCCCTCTTGAAATAAAAATTCTCCAAGCAGTGCAAGGAGAAGGTAGGCCTCGGTGGTGGGTGATACTGGGGTCGAACCAGTGACCTCTCGCGTGTGAGGCGAGCGCTCTCACCACTGAGCTAATCACCCGAAGTCCGCCCATCCTATCCGAACACCTCCGAAAATCAAGAAATTTATTCCCCCACTCCTCATCCGGTCGCGGCGAGCTCGTTTTTCGGGACGCGGTAGTAGTTGAGCAGATACTCGGTCACGCGCTGGAAGAGCATGCTCGATGTCGATTCGGAGTAGAGTGCGGTACGCGGACGTTCAACCTTGACGATGACCACAAACTTCGGGCTCTTGGCGGGAGCAAAACCTCCAAAGGATGTAATGGTGTGTCCAACGGTCCCGACCTCATATCCTCCGCGGCTCGCGATCTGACTCGTTCCGGTTTTTCCCGCCACATCGTAGCCGGCCACTCCTCCCTTGGCAGCAAATCCGGATCGGACTCACTCCACGAGCATTGCGATGATCTTCTTGGAAGTTTCCTCGGAGATGACCCGACGAATTTTCTTGGGCGTGTGGTTGATAGTTTTTCCCGATGGCAGACGGATCGACTGCACAACATATGGTTCCATGTAGACTCCGCCGTTCGCAAGAACCGAGTAGGCAGTCGCCATTTGCAAGGGTGTCGCGGTAATTCCCTGTCCGAACGACATGGTGAAAAGCTTCGCGCGCGACCACTGTTCGTATGGATCGATCCGACCATACACCTCGCCTTCGAGGGTAATGTTGGTTCGGGCCCCGAATCCGAAATCATTGATGTATTTATGGAAAAGAGCTCGTCCGATCTTCTCAACAATCGAAATCATCCCGACGTTACAGCTCCAGTTGAGCGCGTGAAGGTAGGTATGATGACCAATACACTTACTGTCGACGTTGCTGATTTTGAAGTTGTCGATCGTCACGTATCCCTTATCGGTATAGGTATCGGCAGGGGAAATATCGCCCGTATCGAGTCCGATCGCGACCGTAATCGCCTTGAAAACCGACCCCGGCTCATAGAGCGACCCGATGGCATCATTGACGTACGTTCCAGGACCGAAACCATTTTTATAGCGATACTTCGGTACAGCTGTATTGGTACGCTCCCCATCGGTCGCGTTACGCAGGAGGATCTTGCGCCCCTGGTAGGTATAGGGAAGTCACTCTGTCGAATCCTCTACGAAGAGGGGTTTTCCGAGAAAGAGAAATTCTGCCTGTCGAAGCTCCTGAGGCGTGAGTCGCTCGATGTCGTAGACGGATCCGAAATTATTGGCATCAAAAGTGGGGTAATCGGCCATAGCAATGATCGCACCGGTAGTTGGCTCCATGACCACGATCGTCCCCTTGTTTGCCTGAAATTGCTCAACACTCTCTGCAAGGAGCTTCGAGACCTCCTTCTGGACGTTCCGATCGATCGTGAGCGTCATATCTGTCCCATCCACGACACCTTGCTCATCGAGATCGTAGGTCCCGATCGCCCGTCCCGCCGCATCCTTCTTTGTGACCTTGAGTCCATCACGGCCACGAAGCTCCCGATCGAAGTACCCTTCGATCCCATACCGCCCATGGTTATCCCGATCCACGAATCCGGAAATCTTGGACGCAATGGAATGCTCGGGATAAAAACGCGTCGGATGGGATTCGAGGATAATGAATGGGTGGATAGCGTTTTCTTCTTCGAGAAATCACTTGGATATAGCGTTTTTCTCGTTGGTAACACGTTCGTCAATCTTCTCTTTGGATCGAAGATTCAACCGTCGGTACAGTCGCACATACTGGACTCGTTTCGGTATGAGCCGTTTGGCGATTGTCTCAGGATCACCCGATCCGAGCAGTTTTACAATTGCTCCGGCGGTCGCTCCGGAAGCTGAGACGAGCATCGGATTGGCAGCAACGATCGCATTGTCATCGCACGAGACACCCGGAAGCTTTGCGTTGTTTACATTCGTACAAATTTCCATCGCAACTTCGGTCGCGATAATCTCGCGAGTGACGTATTCCTGACTAATCTTCGCCCATACTGCGTCTCGCACGAGTTTTCGCGCAAAGTCACGAGAATCGCTGTATTCCATGATTTCCGTTACCCGCAAGAAACTCCTGAGGTTCTCATAACATTTTTCAATCCCATCGTACACACAGAGCTCATCGGTAATGATCTCCGAGATAAAATCGGCAAGCCGCTCCTTTGATCCTGGCTGCATAGGGTCCACGGCAAGGTCTGGGAGGGACGTGCTCATGGCAAATAT
Organism: Patescibacteria group bacterium UBA2023; assembly: GCA_002335145.1. Lineage (GTDB taxonomy): Bacteria > Patescibacteriota > Gracilibacteria > BD1-5 > UBA2023 > UBA2023. Next base: position 43,205 of record DDBV01000001.1, on the reverse strand, counting down.
CCCTTCGGGGGAGTTATTCGAGAAGATGGTGCCGCGCGATACGGGATCTGTGACTTCCATGGTGTGCTGGCGATCGGCGAGTCACTGGTAATAGTCATATTCGAGGACTGAGTACCGGAACGTTGACCAGAGGATATACAGCCCGAATAGGACAAATGCGGCAAAAATCCACTCCATGCGATCCAGGTGTCGGAGTCGCCGCAGAGATGAGAGAAGTCGATGGAGAAAGGCGTTCATGCGATGTTACCTGGTGACGAGACTATTTGTACGAATGGCTTGATAAAGCCTCTGGAGTGGTGGTGAAAGCGCGATCCGATCAAGAGTGATCCCCGAACGGTACGCGAGCATGGAGGTCCATTCATCGAAGGAGTACTCATGTCGGAATGCTTCGTACCGATCCAAAAGCCCCTCTTCGACCGAGACGATCCGATCGAACGCATCGAGCGGGAGAAATATTCCTTTTCGAACGGTCGCAACGATCCGGTGCTCCGCAGCGCGAAATTCACGGAAAATCGTTGCCCGACGCGTCCGATAGAACTTATCGGGCACGATCATTATTTCGTGCTCAACAGACCCAATCCTTCCGAGCCAGTACCGAAGAGATTGGTCATCTGGAAACAACAACATAGTGGATGGTGCAATCGCCGCAGCGATCGTGCGCTCGAACGCATTAGAATCCCGACAGAACGAGAGTTGCCCCACAATGTCAGAGGGTTGGCGAGACCGGGGTTCCGGAAGATCCCACCCAGTCTTCCGTGCCCGGGCAATGATCGGAGAAGGGAGAAAAAGCCCGATGGACCGATGGATCGGAATGTACCGTCGAGCCGAGATGGCGTGTGCGGTATCGATCTCCGCGGCCGAGAGTACGGGTGTTTCATTGAGAAGCTCGGAGATTTCCCGAATCTCCAGAAGACCCCCGTCATCCGGTATAGTGTTTTGACACACGGACACGATTCCCTCGTCATGCCGATCCCGCCACGGCACGGATACGAGTGATCCTGTCCGTACCCGGGAACGCAGATTTTCCGGAACGCGGTATGTAAAACCGCGGTCCGATGCAGAGGAGTGCAGTGGTATGACCTCGGCGAACATCTCGATCGGTTAGATGCAACGAGTATATCCGAGAGTCAGAAGAATGGAAGTGCGGGGTGAAAAAATCCACCACCAGGACAGATCCATACAAAAATGAACTACTCAGGAAAGGCCGAGAGAAATTCTTCGCGTGAAACACCGAAGGATTCGAGTGTTCCGGAGGGAAGCTCGTTATCGATGAGATCCGCGACCTCGGATCGGCGCATGCCGGAAAGTTGCTTCGCAAGCATGCGTGCTCGCGCGGATGAGAACCCTCATTCTAATGTCGAAGCTTGGGTACCATTCGCCTGGCTTTCAGTGTCCCTCTGTATTGATGATTCCACAATATCCGCCTGCATTCGTTCAGCCATGTGTCCGGCCATCTCGGAGATTCTCGGCACGACATGCTCATCGAATAAATCCTCAAGATGATCTTGGGTGCGTGGATCGAAAGCGAGCGAGTACGAACAATATACCACAATGCCAATGAAGAGAAGCCGGAAAATCAATGAGAGCCGATGGGCACGTTCGGCGCGCCGGAGCATCTGGTAGACAGCATCGAGCTTCTCTTCGGTGGAAAGTGGCGGCTTGGGTCCCAACATGCTCACAACGTGAGGGATATTCACTGGAGAGTATAGCGTCTATTTGTTGGTCTGTCCAACAAAATACGATCCGGATGCGAGGAAAACACCTCACACAACGATTGCCCCCGCTTGTCTCAAGACATGTGCGAGACTGTGTGCTGTGGCTCATGTGGACACGACATCATCGACAATAACGACACGCCTGTCACGGACAACGGACTCCAGACGAAGATGGAACGGCGGATTACGGAAAATAGAGAGCCGCTCTTCGCGGGACCGCCGAGCTTGCTCGGCACGAGTCCAGACAGGTGCAAATGCGCGCTCCGATAAGAGATTGTCGGCGTATCCTGCAGCGATTACGAGTTCGCGCATCGGCCGACGGCCGGCACGGGTGAGCGTCCGCCAAACAGGGTACGGTGGAACAACCAAAAGATCAAATGGCTCAACCCGCTCAAGCAGCATCGCAAGAATGGATGCGAACTCCCCCAACCGCGATCGGTCGCCATGGTATTTAAATTCTCTGAGAGCTGACGCGAATGATTCATCGTAGGGACTGGCTGTGAGCATGGATGGGAGGATCTCGTTGGCAAAATCCTTCTGGTATACGACTGAAACATCCACAATGTCGACATTATGGACACAACGCAAAACCTCGGTCGACTCGAAAAAAAGATCGGACAAAATCTGTCCGATCGACTTCGTTATTTCCATGACGCAAGCATCTCGTAGAGCGAGAGGAGCCCGAATCCCGTACCACCCTTCGTATACGCTCCGCGAGCTTTATCGCGCATCATTGGACCAGCTGCATCGATGTGAACCAGTTTCATCTTGTCTACAAAATACGAAAGAAATGCTCCGCCCATTGATGCTCCAGCAAGCATCAATGGGGTGTAGTTCGAGAGATCGGCACGCTCGCTGCGGCATGCCTCACGCATGTACCGACTCACGGGCAGCCGAATAAAATGATCGTCTGTTTCTTCCTCCGTCGCGCTGATTCTCGCGATGACACGCTCATCATCACCCATGATCGCAGCATAATCGTATCCAAGGGCGTGCATGCACGCCCCCGTGAGTGTCGCGAGAGTGATCGCCGTCTTAGCGTGGTAAGTTTTTTCTGCGAACGAGAGCAGATCCGCCAACACAAGACGCCCCTCGGCATCGGTATTGGTAATCTCCACAGTCTTGCCGGAATGTGAACGGTAGATGTCATTCGGGCGGTATGCGCCTCCCCCCGGCATATTCTCCACAAGCCCAACAATGCAGACCACATTGACCCTGAGTCACTCTATCCGATCAATCGCGCGGGCGAGATTCGCTACCACCGCCGCCCCCGACATATCGAGGTACATTTCCGCGATCGCGGAAGAGGGTTTGATCTGGAGTCCGCCAGTATCAAATGTCACCCCCTTACCGATAATCGCTATTGTTGGCCCGGTAGGATCCACAATCCGCTCGAATACCACAACACGTGGCTCACGGTGGGATCCGAGCGAAACAGCGAGCAACAACCCCATACCCTCTCGCTCTATCTCGAAACGATTGAGGATTCGGATGTCCGTATTTCTCCATTCGTGATGCGCCATGCGCGTGGCGAGGTCTTCCGGGAACTTTTCATTCGAAGGATCGTTCACCATGTCACGGGCGTCATAGACGCATCCGAGAACGAAAAGACGAGATTCGAGATCGGCCCGGACCGACTCCGAGAGTGCGGTATACGAGAATGCTCGACTGAATGGTTTTGTATCAGATTTGAATCGTGAAAATTGGTACGACCCAAGAATGAACGAGTCGAATACCCGACGGAGGATAGATTCCTCAAGCGGCTCGAATACGAGACACGCGCGGTCAGCCTTTCCACCCCTCGCACTCTCCCCGAGAGCGTCAGCAAGCTCATCCATTGTTCGTCCTGTGGCAAAAACGAAGTCAATGCTGGTCTCACCAGATTTCCAGGAGATCGTCTTCGCCTCTTTTCGTCGATGAGTCCCGGCTTCTTTGGAGATTGTCCGCTTGAGCTCCTCCGGAATATCGAGCGACTCGATGGCGTGCAAGGAGTGGTCGGAAAAAACCGGTATGACGTGGTGTGTGTCGGACTGTATCCGAAGACGCTTGTGGAATGTGGTGATCGTCATATGATTGAGGGTGTCATCAGGTTGGGGCATGGTACCGTTTTATCGTCTGTGGTCAAGATTTCGGTCGGCGGATATCCGCAGAGAGACGAAGAGGAAGAGACCAAAAAATCCCATTCCCGCGATCGAGAGAAAAAGCGAGTGGAAGAATCGGTCAAAGTGTCGGACAACGAGATAGAGAAACACTGGGAGTGCGTAGGTAATGGAAAAAAGCAGTAGGGAGAATGCGTAGTATTTCGGGAGTCGGAACGCATAGACGGTCGCTATCGCGATCGAGGGAACGAGGAAAATTACAACAAACGGAAACACATACTCAGTAAATACCGTTCATAGGCCAATATTCACGAACGCTGTGGTATCCGAGATGGATGGAATCGTGATGTACAAAAAAAGCTCGGAAATACCGACATAAAATGCAAGAAGCATGGGTTGGTTCCGATGCGAAGTAAAATACCAAAACGAGGCGATGCAGTAGCCAATAAGAACGAGAGATGTGGCGACTACAGAGTCCGACCACAAAAATTCCACGGAAGCACCGAGAAATACTCCGAGAAATACTATCTCCGCGATCGGGCGAGCCACAGACGCGTACTCGATAAGTGATGGGAAACGAGGAATTACGAACACAAATATACACGCGCATAAAAGCAGGATACCGAAGGTAACAGTCCATAGTGATATGCCTGCGTCCGAAAGCTGTCCAGCCATTCAGGAATACGAGAGAATATTCGCGGAAAAAAAACAACACGCCGAGACAAAAAACACGAGCATGGTAGCAAAAAACGCTCAACGAACGGCTGTTGTTGTTTTTGAGAGAAACACCACGAATACGAACGAAGCCAGACACAGGAGAATGTTTGCGACAAAGTATGGCTCGGCATACCACGCCCCGGAAAACGCCCGGAACGCGAAGACAAAAACATACCCGATACAAAACAAGATTGTATTTGTACGGAAAAATTCCTCCACTACCGGTACCGAATCGTGCCGGAAGTACCACGAGAGACCAAATAAAATCGCGGCGATCACGAACGCTGTCGTATCGTAGGAAAACAAACCGAGGCTGTAGGTGATTCCGAATGCCCCGGCATAGAAGAGAGCGAACGTTACGGAGAGAGAGTACTCCTGCAGGAATTCAACAAACACAGGGATCAATGCTCTGGTTCCGGTTTTTATCCGTTCAGATTTTGCGGCGATTACCTCTCATGGCAACCGGAAGAAACTCGGATGAAATGCGATAAAGAAATACACTCCGAGAACCAGGAATGCAACAGAAAACCAGTATTCCCCGATCATAGCGGTCGAAAAGACGAATACGGCATGCAGCAATAGAAAGATCGGTGCCATGCTGTCCGCAGATGTTTTAGAAATTTATCCGAAAAAAGACGAAGAATGCCACGAATGCTGGCATAGCAAGAAGAAATGACCACCATCGCCGGGAAAGCAAAAGCGCGAAAGCAAATGCCGCGAAAAACGAAACGAGATGGTGGATGTTCGATGAAAGCAGGAGGGTATCAGAGAGTGTTACCGCGGACCATAAACGCACTCAAAGGTAATAGAGCCCGAAAAGCGCGAGCGCGTAGACGATCGTATTACCAATATCAGCCACCATGCCAAAGAGAATATCCTCGTAGTACCGGATTCCGCGCAAGATTTTCGTATATGAAAATGTTTTTCGGTTGATACGCTTCTTAAGTAGGTGGATATTTTGGAGAATCACCCGGCGTTTGAGGAGGAGTTTTTTGAGTCGCTTGAAAGAAAGAATGCTTGAGAGAAGCTCCTGATTTGTCTCTTTGAGTTTTTTCCGGTAAATATTGAGTTCCGAGACTTTTTGGAAGTACGCAAACGATTTTTGGTCGAGTGCCTCAGTGTTATTCTCGATGATCGTGAAACGTTCGATCATCGAATGCACGAATTTCTGGAGTTTCTGCTTGAGATCATCTTCCGGAAGAACAATCTTGTCGCGTGAACCAAATCACCGAAGCAGTTGGTTCGTCTCAATGAAATAACTCTTCTGACGCTCGATCTTGCGTGCTTCGATGAGTTCCATTTGGATTTTTCCCACACGAAGGAGTGACTCTTGTCCGATAATACGGAGGCGGTCGGCATTGGTAATGTTTCTCGCTTGCCGTAATTCATCGGCGATCGTACTAAGTTCGGAGCGTTGGCGTTCTGTAAGCGAATCGTTATTCGCTTCAATGATACTTACCGTCCGATCGAGCGATTTTTGAATAAGTGCGTGGTAACGATCGATTTCACGCTTGATGCTCGAATTAATATCATCCTCCGAGACGGTTGTTTTGAGCTCATCAACCTTTTTTCCTTCCGACTCTCGCTTCTCGGTCGCACGCTTTGTTTGTTCTATCTCTTTGGCATGCTGTTCTCGATAGAGATTGTAGAGGTTTGATACCTGCTTCATCGAGATTGCCTTCTCTTCGCCAGAAGCTTCATGGTTCTCGTATATAGCACGTACGTCATAGTGGAGTGTATCTTTGAGTTTGATATATGCCTTCAGAATATCATCACTCTCGATCTGTCATGATTTCGCTTCACCGTTCACAAAAAGATCGAAGAAAAACACCCTCTTTCCATCGGAACTACTCGTATCGGTAATCTGTTGTCATTCGATGATGGTGTATCCCTGTTTGTGCAGTGATTCCTTGGCGGAATCTATAGATTCCGCCTGGATAATCAACTCGGTTCGTTCGTTGTTTTTCGCGCAGGTAAATCGAAAGTTCTTTATTGACATGTCCGGCGTTTAAATTTACGCGAATGCTCACTTTGTTGGATCGGAAAACGATCAGTTTTGGTTGCTGATATTTTCATCAACAACAGTAATAACCGAAGACTGATCACTATCACTCATCGATGCGATCGTTTCACCGACCATCGCAATGTCGCGATAAAGATCGACTCATTCACTGCTCTCATTTTGTCGTTCGGTTCACATAGAGGCTTGATTAAAGTGTTTGTATGAGAAATTCTGTATTGTCATCGGCCTTATCCGAGTCATCTCTCATTCTGATTGACACTACTTGTTCGTGAATTTTCTTTTGTTCTTCGATTGAATCTCGTTGATCGAGAAAATCGAAAAGCTCTTGAAGTTGTCGATAAAAAACATCCAGCGCATCCGCATCGAGCATGTCGACAGAATCGAGGTACATCTTTTTTTGTCACGGAGATATACGGAGATTCTCTATGACCGACTTTACGAGACGTGCTTTCTCGACACGGTCCTGATATCGCGAAAAGATTTTTGATAAAAAATTCATGCAACGCTTTCTATATTCTCTATTAAAGTATATTCTCTATTACTATAATAAGCAATTTTCTCGAAAACGGTACTCCTTTGTGTTAACGAGATTCTCAAATTGAATTTTTGAACATTGATTCGGATAAACCAAAGAAGAAATACGATATTGAAGAGATTTCTGTGAGGTTTTTAACATCTTGCACATTGTTCATGAGATTGAGAGAGTGTTGGTCTTTTATGTGTTTCCCATATACTAAGGCATGTGAAGAATCCGATAATGGTTTTTCTGGTATTTTCGACAATTCCTATGAATTTACGACTCTTTTTTATTCTCACGCCGTTCGTTACAGTTTCGTTTTTCACATGACTCGTTTTGTGAGAAGGATGATATCCGTCATTTTTTATCGCTTCCAATTCCTGAACCGTCTCGGGCACAATATCTCAAGGGGTTGATAATATTGATATGGGGTTATTCCATGAGACCCTCTCGGTTCTCCAGGAACATTATATTGATTACCCGGATACAGACTACAAGAAACTCTCCCAGTGAATGGTGCGGGGAATGGTAGAGGGTCTCGGGGATAAGCATACCGTATACTTCGATCCCAAGGAAACACAGAGTTTTCATGAGTCACTCGATGGGGAATTTGAAGGAATCGGTGCCTACGTGGGGAAGAACGATCTCGGTGTGGAAGTGACGAAGGTGATGGAGGGATCACCAGCACTCCAGGGGGATATACGCGCAGGAGATGTTATTATTAAGGCGGATGATACCGAACTTTCCGGAATGACCGTACAGGAGGCGATAGAGTATATCCGTTGACCAGCGGGATCGATTGTTCACCTCTCCATTCTTAGGCCGGGAGAAAACTCTATCCTTACGAAGGCGGTCACACGCGCACATGTCGACATTCCTTCGACCGTATCAAAAACAATAGATCTTCCGGATGGGAAGAAAATCGGCTACATCGGTATGGCGGTTTTTGCGAAAAATACGGACATAGAATTTTTCGAAGCATATAAAAAGCTGTTGTCGGAAAATGTATCGGGACTCATTATTGATCTGCGATACAACCCAGGAGGATTTCTTGAAGCCGCGGTCAACATTCTCTCAAACTTCACAGAAAAAAACAAGCTCCTCGTACGGACGCAGAGCCGAGACCCGAGTGAGAATATCCGCTACGTCTCAAAATGAAACGCGTTTCCAGATCTCCCCATTGTCGTACTCGTGGACGAAAACTCCGCTTCCGCTTCAGAAATCGTTTCTGGAGCGTTGCAGGACTACGAACTCGCGATCATTGTCGGAACGACGACATACGGGAAGTGATCGGTCCAAAAAGAATTCGGACTCTCGGATGGTGGCGAAGTAAAGGTGACGATCGCCAAATGGCTCACACCAAACGGCCATACCATAGACGGGATCGGGATAAAACCTGATATCGAGGTGGATTTCACCCCGGAGGATTATAAAAATATGTATGACCGGCAACTCGAGACCGCCAAAGAAACGCTCGGCGCGCTTATTGATTCTGGCACGAGAGATGTTGTTATCACGTCCGTGCGACAGAAACTCGCCCAAGGCGAGGTGACATGAAGTGGTGCGATAGTGGAGAATTCAACCGGAAGCGGAACCACAAACGAGTAATCATTGTTGTAATGGAGAAGAAAGAACGAAGCGTTTTCAGACACTACGAAATCCGGATCGGTACAGAGAGTGAGAGATCCGCGCGATCATTGCTCTCAACCCTCTCTCGGGGCGGTCTCGTTGCTTGAGGTATGATTCTCTCTGGTACAACCCTTTCATGGGGGAGAGATCCAATGACCACCGCATCCAGATTTTGGATCACAGCATTCTCTGTGAAAGATTGTCTTGAGGTGGTGAAAGCCGTTGCATCGCAGGAACTCGGGGAAAATCCGGAGATATATGTCCGCACCGTTCAGAATCGTGCTCCAGAATTCCTCGAATGGATTGATCGATCCATTGCTGGAAACGATAAGCCAATCCCCCTTTCTTAGTGGTGGATTTTTGATTTGATTTTCATTCTTTTCCGGCTACACTTTGCGAACCGTCGGGGTGTAGCGCAGTTGGTAGCGCGTACGTTTCGGGTGCGTAAGGCCGTGGGTTCGAGTCCCGCCACCCCGACCAGTCTCGATTCCAAAACTCCGCGACAAGGCGGAATTTTTTATCTTCGATTCTTTCGAAAACAGAAGTTTCGGATATAGTGGGTCACCTGGGCTTACGGTATTTATTTAGAAGAATTCCACTTGATGCGTCTGCAGAAATATTTGAGCGAATCCGGGGTTTGTTCCCGCCGCAAGGCAGAGGAATATATCGCCGCCGGACTCGTGCGTGTGAACGGTGATGTGGCCACAATTGGCCAGTCTGTCGATCCGGAGAATGATGTTGTTACGGTCGATGACAAAGTCGTCGCCGAGCGAGACAGTCTTGTCTACTACAAACTCAACAAACCCCGTGGTATTGTTACCACCTGCTCTCAACCATGAGAAAAAACCATCCTCGACATCGTGGACATACCAGAACGGGTTTTCCCCATCGGCCGTCTCGATAAGGATACGACGGGACTCATCATTCTCACGAACGATGGCCGACTCTCGAATTACCTCATGCATCCACGCTACGAGCATGAAAAAGAGTACGTGGTCCATGTCTATGGAACCATCGATGATATCGCACTCGATCGTATGGCTCGCGGGGTTCGGATTCTCAATGATACCGTGCTCACACGTCCGGCCAAGATTCGGCGGATCAATTCCTGAGCGTTTTCTATTGTGATCCGTGAAGGGAAAAATCGCCAGATCCGCCGCATGGTTGAAGCGGTAGGACACGAGGTTAAAAAACTCAAACGAATCCGCATCGAGACACTCTCTCTTGGTGAACTCCCAGAAGGAGCATGTCTCAGGCTGACTAGGTCAGAACGCGAGGACCTTCTCCGCCGTGTTATTCCTATCGATCCATCCAGGATTGTTGGACAATAGTCTTGATTCGATTTTTGCAAATTTCCGTATATACTCTGGTTTCAGAGAAGCTTCCGAAAAACAATCGAAACCAATGCCGATACATGTTTATGTCTGTCATGGACGCTCCTGTCAGGAGCGGTTCTCTCCGTATATTCTGTTGCGTCTCAAGAATGATCGGGAGCGATTCTTCCCGAATGATGATATTGTTCTCGATACTTGTCTCTGTCGTGGAAAATGCCAAGAGTCACCAACGATCGAAGTAGACGGAACACTCTACACGCGTATGTCGCCGATCGCTGCGGGCTCTATGCTTGCGAAGCGGGTTGCGGAAGCAAAGAAGACCATCTCCGTCAACAAAAAACAAAAAAATCATGCCGTATCAATATCAACAACTCCCCATGAATAACCTCCCTTCAATTCCCGATGTCCGGCTCGTTGGATCTGTCGCGGTCGTTGGACGGCCGAACTCCGGAAAATCCTCCTTCGTGAACACACTCATTGGCGAGAAGGTAAGTATCGTATCGAAGCGTCCACAGACGACCCAGAGGACAACTCACGGCATCTACACGACCAATGATCTCCAGATCGTATTTCTCGACACGGCAGGCATTCACCTGGGGAATGATCGGTGGAACGAGGCGGTAAACCGCCATGCAGCGAAATCTCTCGAGCGTGCGAGTGTGATTCTCTATTTCATTGACCGGAGTCGACCCTATGGTACTGAAGAGCGGAACATCCGCACGATACTCGACAAAGTAGACAAACCGATTATTCCCGTACTCACGAAGTGCGACCTCGATAAACGTCTTGATGACGGAAATATACCAGAGAACGCTATCGAGATGTCGAATGTAGACAAATCCGGATTCGAGTCGATTATCGAGGCGATCCGCCCTCACCTCGAGACTGCCCCGCTCCTCTATGATGAAGATTACTACACAGACCAAGACATGTACACACGCGTCTCTGAGGTGGTACGCGAAAAGCTCTTCCGCGAGCTCGATGAGGAGCTGCCGTATAGCGTCTATGTGGAGACACAACATATCCAGGATTCTCCGGATGGCGCGAGACTCGATATCCTCGCCTACATCTATGCCGAGCGCGACTCGCAGAAGGCTATCATCATCGGGAAGAACGCTTCGTTTCTCGTGAAGATTGGGACGGCGGCACGGCGCGATCTCGAAGAGATATTTGGTCGACATGTAATGCTCCAACTCCGGGTGAAGACGATGCCGAAGTGGAAGAAGAACGACAAGATCATGGAGGGATTGCTTGAATAGCATCACGGGGATTTATCTACACAATATTCCAGTTAAACGGAGAGTTTTGGTATTAACTGAGGTTGTTGCCAGGAATGAGCGGCAATTTCGATAACGGATTTTTTTATCGAAATTCATTCTCCTCGCGCAGATGTGTATATTTTGATATCGTTTGTATGAATTTTTTTCCAAATCTTCCCATTCGTAAGGTCGACCCTACAAAAATTCGGCGTACGGACCGTATCGTTCCGGTCGCTCTCGCACTGCTGTTTCTCTCTTATGTTTGGCGAGTGGATACGCCGAGCGGATCGTACTGGATTGGTTGGGTTTTCGCGGTCGTTCTGCTTCTCGGAGAGCTCCCGCACGTACCGCGAGCGTTCGTGTAGTGCTTGATGTGTGCTTGCTTGTATGAATCGGGTTTTTCGCGTTGTTCTTCTCATGTTCGCCGCTTCCATCATAAAAAATCCCTCCGTACGGAGGGATTTTTCGATATTTTCATGGTGGGCCGGCTTGGATTCGAACCAAGGAAGGCAAAGCCAACGGATTTACAGTCCGCCCCATTTGGCCACTCTGGAACCGACCCATGAATTTTGTTGCTTCCGGTGGAGCCGCTTGTCGGATTCGAACCGACGACCTACGGTTTACAAGACCGTTGCTCTACCGACTGAGCTAAAGCGGCGAGCCGAAGCGGTGGGCATTGTATGGAAATACTCTCTTCTGTCAAAGGGTTTTTCTCTCATGTGTGTAGAAATTTTTTCGAGCATATTTATTAAGTTGTCAACTATTCTTGGTGTCCTGTGATGAAAGTGGACATTCGGGTGACTGGTTTGTCTATAATAAATGGCTTCTATACAAAAGAGTCAAGAATTTTCAACAGTTGCTCATTTGGATGCTCCGACAAAAATCCAGTCCGTTTTCCCGTGATGGTACTATTGTGAAGATTGTGTGAAGAATGCTTGTGATTCGTTGACTTGGTTTTTTTGTTCCTATAATGGGGCCTCGCAAACCGCCACGCCTTTTCGGGTCTTCCCGAGTCGGTCGTCCGGTTTCGAGCTCCTGAACATGCTCGACTTCTAACTTCCCGCCATTTATGGTCGTGGGTTTGTACGGGAGGATCGGCCGCGTGATTTTTCGCGCTTTCGATCCTCTCGTTCATCGTCCATGCCGGAGATGACGGAGGTTAAAGCTTTAACCTTCCGCGGGAAGATATTGTCGTATCCGGACGATATCGGAACGCGGGAACGGGCGATGGCCACGCCGCAAGGCAGGTGGTCGCTCGAACCCATGAGGAAACGCATGCATCGTGATTGGCGCATCGTTCCCACTTTTATTCTTCTTACGAAGACATATGAATGCACTTCGCAAGACCGTATCTGCGGTAAGCGCTCTCGCGATCGTTGTATCGACCATGGCTCCGGCCCTCTCGGTCAATGCTGCAAGCGAGTTTGTGCCGTACGCTGATGCGCTCGCAAACGCCGGGGTAGTCAACAAGGTTGCCTCGACGGATGAGTACCGCCTCGGTGATTCGCTCACCCGCGCCGAAATGGCAAAGGTTGCGATCAACCTCAAGCGTCTCAAGGACACGAGCCTCGCGCTCGAGAATTGTACGGGTACCGTTTTCGGTGATGTTGACGCATCGCTCGGAGACCTCTGCCAGTACATCGAGACCGCCGCTTCTATCGGTATGGTCTCTATGGCTAACGCCAACTACCGCCCGAAGGACAATGTCACTCGTGCGGAAATGGTCAAGATGCTCCTCGTCTCTCAGGGAGTCGCACCGACTGATGTCGATGCTGGATTCTCGGATGTCGCTGGGCTCGGAGACCTCACGGGATACATCAACGCTGCTGCCGCAGCTGGAATCGTATCCAAGAACGCTTCCTTCCGCCCGAACGCTAACGCGAACCGTGGAGAGGCATTCAAGGTCGCCGCTAACGCCGCTGGTCTCACGTCCGTCTCTGTCGATACCGACACCGACACGGATGGTGATACCGACGTTGAGGATGACTTCAACCTCGACGATCTCTTTGGAGACGACGATACGGTTGACACGGACACCGATATGGATACCGACACCGACACGGACACTGACACCTCCACGGATACGGATGGTGACACAACCGTCGCTTCGGGAGACATCGAGATTTCCCTCTCGGCTCTCACTCCGGTAAGCCAGTCGATTCCGAAGAACGGATCGAAGGTCTACATCATGGCTGTGGATTTCACGGCAGGTGATGAAGATGCTAAGATTTCGAACGTCGTCTTCAAGCACGTAGGACTCTCCTCGCGCTCGAACATCGACAAGCTCTGGGTCGAGGTAGACGGAATCCGTCTCACTTCCCCTCGCTCCATCAACTCGGACAACCTCGTGAACATGCCTCTCTCGACCCCGTACACTGTACGCGCTGGAGAGACCATCACCGCGAAGGTCTACATGTCGATGGTTTCGTCCAACACCACCACCGGTGACCAGATCTCCTTCGAGCTTTCGGAGGTAGAGACCACGGGAGGAGAGGTGCTCGGACTCCCGGTCGTTTCGAACTCGTTCACGACTTCGAACTACTCGCTCACTCCGCTCAAGATTACCTCCACCTCCACGACGACGACCGTCGACGTTGGATCGGAGAACATCGACCTCTCGAACAATATCCAGCTCGAGAACCGCGGATCGAGCGCAAACTCGAACGTGGACCTCGTTGTTAAGCAGATTATCTTCCGCAACAACGGATCGGCAAACCTCGACCAGCTCGAGAACGTCGGAGTATACGATGCTACCAACACCAAGATTTCGGATGAAGTCGCTTACGACGGAAACGATCTCGTTGTCAGCTTCGGTACCGGATACACCGTTCCGAAGGGGAACATCAAGAACGTCACCCTCCGTGGAGACGTTGCTTCCGCTGAACAGGGACGCACCACCTTCTCGTTCGAGGTACGCCGCGCTGAGGACGTCGATGTCGTAGAGGCAACGACCGAATTCGGAGCGTCCGTCACGTTCGAGGATGGAACCAGCGAGTCTGTTGGAGGTAAGACCATCAACCTCGGTCGTATCACCATCACCCGCGACAGCTCCACCCCGAGCTCGACCACCATGGTCCCGAACACCAAGAACATCACGGCACTCGTTGCGAAGATGATCGTGTCCGAGTCTGTTCGTTCGCAGAATGGTGTCCGTATCTTCGTCAACGGAGTTACCGGATCCACCAAGACTTTCGAGACGTTCGAAGACAATGTCGACCGTATCAAGGTTTACTACAACAACCAGCTCCTCGACGACATTACGCCGAGCTCGTCCTCGTACTTCGACATCAGCGGTAACGCTCGCACCCAGGCTCTTACGTCCGCCATCACCGATGCAGGATACCAGACGACCACGTCGTTTGACATCCCGGCTGGTACCGGAGAGCTCAAGGTCGTTGTCGATTTCAAGAACAACACCGATACTACGGAATACACGAGCTACCAGTTCTCGGTGAAGGAGGCTTCCTTCAACGATGGTCTCGAGTACATCTCGTCCGGACGCAAGGTCGATACGACTTCTGCTTCGATCGGAGATGCTTCCACGTCCACGACCGACATCGTCGGAACTGCTACGAGCTCGAACCTCGCTATCGGAGACTCCAAGATCTCTGTGACGAAGGCTGACTCGATCGGTAGCCGCACCGTTGTTCGCAACACGACTCTCGAGCTTGCTCGCCTCCGATTCTCCAACACGGATATCGACGAGGTAGTAATCACGAGCATTTCGATGGACTTCGCCGGAATCACCGCTGACGGTGGTGATAGCGATACCAACAAAATCTTCTTCAACAATGTCGTTGCTCGCGCCGACAACATGACCGGAACCATCCTCTCCTCTTCGCCGCTCACGAGCGTCAAGAAGACGGATGCAAACCGCACCATGTCGCTCACGAACTTCCGCATCCCGAAGAGCGGTTCCAAGGAACTCTCCATCGTGGGTACGGTTGAATCTTCGGACTTCGTCTCGACGAACGCCGATGATGTGAACGTGACGGTCGATGGAATCGTCGCCCAGTTCGCTAACAACTCTGGAAACCCCGCTCCTTCGTCTGTGTCGATCGCTTCCGCGACCTTCACCTACGCTACCAGCGGACAGCTCACGGGAATCGACTCCCAGCACAACGTTTCGGATACGATCCTCGTCGGTTCCTCCACGGAGCAGACTCTCGGAATCTTCAACGTCCGCGCTGATGTTGATGACCTCAAGCTCACGGGAGTTTCGTTCGCGAACCTCGCTCGCCAGGCTAACTCCACGGCTATCAGCGAAGACACGGATCTCTCGTCCTACACCTCCCCGACCATCCTCCACACCGACGCTGTTGGAACGGATGATGGAGTCATCGGTAAGGTTGTAACCGCTGTCACCTCGGATGCAGGAGACCAGGGTTACGTAATCGACAACCAGGGAACCATCTTCGGAGGACTCTCGCTCGAGATTTCCACGAACGGTGTAAACGGAACCTACACGAAGGTTGCAGACCTCGACTACAACAACGGTATGATGTACCGCATCGATACCACTGGTCAGGACTCCAACGCGACGTACGCGAACTCGAAGATCACTTCCTCGAGCGCAATCGTCCCGGCGAAGAACAACAACGTGTACCTCCGTGTCCGCGGAACCCTCAACGTTCCGACCACGGACAACTCCCTCTCGGGACGTCACGTCAAGCTCCTCATGAACCGTATCGTTCTTGAGTCTGCTTCGACCGGAGACGCTCTCTCGACGGACTACACCAAGGCTACGAGCGCGACCGATACTCTCGCTCTCGACAGCAACATCGGTAAGCTCTTCGTTCTCCGCAAGAGCCGCCCGAACTTCTCGACTCCGAGCACCGCGAACGGAACGCTCACGACTTCCAAGTCTGACATCTTCAAGTTCACGATGACTCCGGATTCGGCAGGTCAGATCTCGCTCGGTCGCCTCGTCTTCCGCATCGACGGTAAGATCGCAGGAACGAACATCGACGAGGTTGGATTCGATGCAACCGGAGCCCAGTCCACGGCAATCTTCTGTACTGCCGACGACGATGGAAACGGAACCGCTGACCAGACCAACAACGGAGACTGTGCTGATGGAGGACTCGAGACCAGTGCTCGCCTCTCCAACTTCACCCTCGCCGTGAACGGATCGGACGCTACCACCACGAACTCGCTGAAGTACTACGCACTTCGCATTTCGGGAGTCAACTACCTCGTAGTCGACTTCACCCAGCGTCTTTCCTTCTCGTCTGCTACGTCCTTCGCCCTCCAGGCTCAGGCTAGCGCAGCGAACTCGAACGACCTCGTTCAGGTCTCGATTCCGAAGCTCGCCGGAACTACGTACCGCACGGCTGCTACGCCTGCGAACGTGGTCGGTGGAACCCGCGCACCCGCTGCATACAACACGGCTGCTCAGGCTACCGCTTCGGTCATCTGGTCTGACCAGACGAACGTTTCGCACGGAAACGACTCGGCTGACTACACGAACGATCTCTTCGTCTCTGACGGAACGGATGTCGTGTCCTCCCAGTCGCTCCAGCGCAACTAATCCTTTACGGATTCTTCGATTGGAATTTTCCGGTCGTTGCAAGAAACCCCCTCGAAAGAGGGGGTTTCTTTTTGTTCGCGCTCCCTTGCCTTTTTACATACCATGGGTATACTCGCCGCATCCGTTTCTATTTGGATTCCATTATGAAAAGTACGCCCGCCCTTGTTGGCATTCTTGTTTCCATCGTCCTTGCGATCGTTGCTGGAGCGTTTCTCTTTCGTTCCATGCACGCACTCGACCCGCTTGTATCATCTGGTGATGGCGCATCGGAGGCTACTGGGTCTGGGGCGCACCCGGAGCTCTATGGCCGAACATTCACCCCCACATACTCCGAAGATCGACTCACAGAACTCGACCAGGAACTCCTCACGCTCCTCGCAAAAGAAAAGCACTCGGTATCGATGTCGCGCGAGATGCTCGTGGATAATGCAATTGAAAAAGCGCGTCTCTACGATGCGATTGGACAGACTGGCAAAGCGATCGAAACGCTCGAGAAGATTTTTGAAGACAACTTTGACCGGTCTGGACCTCTCAACAACGCCATGGCGACGTACTACGAGAAGGTCGGGGCCTCCCAGCTCGCGCTCGATCGCTACGATTTCCTCGTGCGGGATCTCGGCGACTTCACCTTCCTCCAGCGGGTCGCGCGGATCTGGCAGGATCGCGGCAATCAGGAGCTTGCTGATAAGGCAATGCGCGCATACGAGCGCATGCGGACTGAATACGAGGCGCGTGAGGCCGGAAGTGGCGTGGTTCCCGTCTCGGGGGTATCATCTGGTTCCGGTTCCGACGCGGAGTAATCGTCTCTCAATGTTGGGGAGACAAGATGGGGAGGCGTACCTCCTCATCTTTTTTTATGCTCGACCACGTTACGTTCTCTGTCTCGGATCTCGAAAAAGCCAAGGCATTCTATACCGAGACGCTCGCACCTATCGGCTATGCGCTCCGGTATGAATTCAACGAAGGGGACTCGGAGATCGTCGGTATCGGCAGCGGTCCCCCACCCGAAGTATGGTTTTATGCCGGTGGCAAGACCGTGCCGCATGTCCACTTCGCTTTTCGCGCCGGGACCCGCACGCAGGTCGATGAATTCTACTGGCGAGCCCTCGCGGCGGGCGGTACCGATAACGGCGTACCATGAATACGCGAAAATTACGCTCCCGATTACTATGCCGCGTTCGTCTTCGATCCGGATGGGAACAATATCGAGATGGTCTGTCGAGCGTCCGAAGAAAGTAAATTATAGAACAATTTTTCCGTCTGTTTGCCAAACGGGCTTGAAATCAATCTCCCTTGTGCTACCATTGCCGCGTCGTGGAATCCGGGAGTACCGTTCTTCCTTCCCGTCAATATATTCTTCTCTTTCTTCTTATGCAGCACGTAACGATCGCCCGATCGCTTTTGGCCGCTTCAGTCATTGCGTTCGCTGGGGTATCCGCCGTATCCTCCGTCTCCGCTGACGAGATGACCGGCTCTAGCACGGCTACCGAGCAGCCGCGTCCGCCCATGCCCCCCATGCCCCCGATGACAGGAAGTGGGAATATGATGCATGGAAGTGGTGCTGCGGCTTGTTCCGGTGAAGACCTTATTGGACAATGGCGCGGGTCCCTTTCTCTGCGTGTCGAATGAGCATCCGAGTCCGACTACGAGGGGGATTTTAGACTTATGGATGTCGGGGGTGATGCGACCGAGGGGACTGAAGACGATGTCGTCTACGAGGGAACCTTCTATGCAAGCGAGAATGAGGACGGAGTCATCGAGGCGGTACTTACCGATGAGGATGGGGCTGTGTCGGATTACGCTTCGTTTGAATATGTGTCTGATAACGAGATTGAAGGCACGGTCTCGTTTAATGGGGTCGAGACCTTCGTGAAGGCGGCACGTGAATGCAAGCGGCAGCCACGAAAAGATGACCGACACGGGGCAATGAATGGATCGGGTATGACGGTCGATTCGAATGGAAATTCCATCCGAATGAACGGCGAGGGAATGGAGGTTCGCCAGGAGATGCGGCAGATACGAAAGTCCATGCTCTCAGAAGCACTCAAGGCGAAACTCGATGTTCGTCTCGAAAAAATGGACGAAGAAGTACGACATGCGTTCTACCCTCGGGTTATCGAGCGGATCGATGAGATCGTTGCCAAGCTCCCGGATGGCAAGAAGAAACAGCTCTACATCGATCTTCGTGACTACTTTGAGCAGAAGTGGTACGAGGAGTTTCCGGAGGATGTCGAATCCGCCGAGGAGGATATTCTCGATGAGGTATTTTCTTCCGAGGAATAATATACAGGCCTGAGTACGAAATATCGGACACCGCGGTGTCCGATATTTTTTGTCCATATTGTCCACTACTGTCGTGCATCCGGGTTTAGCATGGATGCTATATCCACAGGAAGTCGTGCAAGGTCGATTAGGAGATCGACCAGGAGACGGAGGACCGCATATCCAGAATCCATTGCTCCAACCGCGAGTCCCGCTGCATCGAGAAGGAGGTTTTCCCCGAGTGGTGAAGTCTCGAGGCGTTTAACCCATTTGAGGGTATGGCTCGGATAAACGACCTCATCTATCGACACAAAGATGTCGGGATTCGTTCGGACCTTCTCTTCGGCATGGAGGATTTCAGCCTTCAATTTTTTGAGGTCGCTTTCGGATAACGACCGGATTTCGCGTATGATCCGGGAGATCTCTGAGAAGCTTTCGTCATCGAAGGAGTCTTTTTCCGAGGTGAGAAGCCCCTGGAGTTCATCGAGACTCGTGGTCGTTTCCATGAGTGTTCGGAGGGCGTCCAGCCCCTTTGTGCTGACGTGCGCCCTTCGCAGACGTTCGAGAATAAACTCCCGCTCGGCTCTTTTTCGCTCTTCGCGATAGATCCCGGCGTATTCATTCGGATTCTCATGTCGAGGTTCGTGTTCCGGGGTGTGGCGTGGGTTTTCGTGGATCATTGGTTCGGGCGTTAGAATGGATTATTCCTACTGATTCACCCCACTTGCTGTTTCCGTTCATGCGGCGGATTCCATCTGTCGTTTTGCTTCCAGTTCACGTTTCAGTCTTGTGGCCTTTTCTCCGAATGTCCCAGTCGGGTCTTTGCTTATGATCTGCGTGAGGACGGTTTCCGCAAAATCGTTTCGGCCTTCATTTATGAGCATCTCAGCTCGTGTGAATAGTGCGATCGGGAGGTTGCGGTTGATTCGGAGGGACCTGTTGAGGAGGGATTCCGCACGCTTGGTATCACCCTCGGATAGCGCGACCCTCGAGGCCATCGCCAGGAGTGTGGCATCCTCGGGAAATCGCTCCAATGCTTTGTTGGACCAGTGAGATGCTTTGGAACGATTATTCTCCTCAAGCGAAAGCCAGACAGCAACGGCATAATCTCCGGGATTCACGTCTGGCTCGTCCAGGAGATAGCGGAACACCTTGAAGGTACTCTTTATATCGCCAATAAGAAAGTAGTTGTAAATAAGTTGACGCTCGACTTCGGTCTTCGGCTGGTAACCGTTCAGGACTGCTGAGTTGAGGTAGAGATTGGATGTCACGGGATCGTTGAGCTTTGCATGAGTCATTCCGAGAAGATGCCCAACTTCCGTATTCTTCGGATCGAGCTGATAGAGACGATGGAAGAAGTCCCGAGCCTTCTCATATTGTCCGAGTCGGTAGTAGGAGTACCCGCCAATCTTGAGAGCGGCAGCATAATCTGGACGGTAGGTGACGATCTCTTCGGCAATATTGCCGGAGACAGAGTACATCTTATTCTCCAGGAGAGCACCGGCGAGCAGGACATTACGGTATTGCACATCCGGACTGATGGCGGAGTAGGTTTCGAGGATATTCTTGAGCACCCCCATAGACGCACCAGTCCCTGTGTAGGCCTCGATCTTCGTCACGCAGTTATGGATATTCGAGAGACAGAAGTGCATAGTCCCGAAGTAGACACGCTTCTCCTCCGTCATGTCCACTTTGTCTAGCATTTCCGGGAGCGCGGTGTCCTCGGTGTAGAGCATCGAGAGAATCAGGTATTCGCCTTCTTTTTCCGAAAGCGTGGAAATGGGAATGGATTCGTACGCTTCTTTCGCGCCTTCGTAGTGTCCGAGCTCGAATCGGATGTTTGCCACCTTTTTCAGCATCGTCTCATCGGTCCCCCCGATTTCCTTGAGGACGGTCTCATAGTAGGTCAGGGCACGTTCTTTGTCGTCTGTGAGGGCGTAATAATCCGCGCGCTCAATGATCGAGAGGAACATTGCTCGTCGCTTTGAGTTCCGGAAACGCTCTGCATCGGTCAAGACTACCCTATCGGCTGAGGTGTTTCCGGCTTCGGTCTCGAGCTCCTCGGAAGTACCAGTGCCATCTTCTCACGCAGGAGATCCTGGTTCTACGAGAGAACCGGACGGATCCGAAGAGGTGCAAGAAGCGAGTGCCAGGAGGCAGAGAACGAGGATGATGAAGCGATGGAACATAGGTGGAATTTTGCGCGCATTGTACATATTTCCGGACGAAAGGAAACTTTTGACACCCCGGAAAAATTCCATACAATCCCCTCACCGTCGCCGGCCAGTGGAGAGATGGCAGAGTGGTCGATTGCAACGGTCTTGAAAACCGTCGTGGCGCAAGCCACCCTGGGTTCGAATCCCAGTCTCTCCGCCATCGAAAAGACATTCTCGCAATACGGAAGGATACTCAAGTGGCTGAAGAGGCGGGCTTGCTAAGCTTGTAGGGTGCCGAAAGGTGCCGCGAGGGTTCGAATCCCTCTCCTTCCGCCATTTTTCGTACTCGGGCCTATAGCTCAGTGGTTAGAGCAGTCGGCTCATAACCGATTGGTCGCTGGTTCAAGCCCAGCTGGGCCCACCAACAGATCATGACCGCCTTCCTGATAAAGGGAGGTTTTTGTTATTCGAAAGTCTTTTCCGGAAGATCCCCATCGCCATTTTTGTAGGCACAAAGATTTTGAGAACGCGCGGAAAACACTAAAATTGCTTTTTATTGCAACCATCGCTCGCATGTCCGATCTCCCGAAGCATATCATTGACCATCGTGATACCATCGGGATTGCCCATACGGTAGAGCTGCGCGAATACGATCCGGCATACTGGGAGGTATTTCTCGGAGAGCTGTCGAGAATTCTCGGTCATGAACCGGATTCGGGTCTCCATCTCCATCATGTTGGAAGCACGTCTATCGTGGGGCTCTGCGCGAAGCCGATCGTGGATATGCTCCTGATATATACCCCCGACTTCGGTTTCGATCGAGTGCGAACCTTGCTTGAGCGTATCGGATATATTTTTCGCGAGGATCTCCTGCCGGATCGGACGTATTTCGTTTTGGAGGATGAAAACGGAGTCCGCTATTGCTCGATCTCGGTCTTCGAGACATGAGACCCACGCTCGGACGATATCCTCGCGTTCCGCGACAATCTACGCAACGATCCGGCTCTCATGGAGGAATACGCATCGATCAAGCGAATCCTCGCCGATGAGACCGCTGATCGAACGGTCTACGCGCGTAAGAAATCCGAATTCATCCGGAGGCACTCCAAATGCGTGAAATAGAATCGTGTCGAAAGCACGTGATTTCTGAGATTTGAAAAATGACAAACAACCATCAACCGTCCACCTATTCTCTCGCACTCGGCGGATGAGCTGCTCGCGGCCTTGCCCACATCGGCGTCTACCAGGCAATGCTTGAGCGTGGCGTGTGTGTGGGCGAAGTTGCGGGGACGTCTATGGGGGCATTGGTTGCAGCATTCATCGCCTTTGGCAAGACGCCAGAGGAGATGATCGCATTTGCGAAGTCTATTAGCTACCATCGCCTCGTAGACGTGGATCTCCGTCTCGGCTTGCTTCGTGGAGAGAAGATTGCAACGCTCCTACGAACAGTTTTTGCTCATGCTCGAATCGAGGATGCACCGATTCCGCTGCGGATTGTCGCCACATGCCTGGAAACCAGTTCCGTAAAGGTATTCGACCGTGGCGAGGTGGTAGAGGCACTACGCGCGAGCTTCTCGATCCCGGGAATATTCTCCCCACGGATGGTTAATGGAGAACACTGTGTCGATGGGGGAATCCTCATGAACCTCCCGATCCAAGTCCTCCACGGGACTCACGTCATTGCTGTCTCGGCGACCAAGACGGATTTTTGACCGATCGTAAAGAAAAAAGAATTTTTCGGATTCGAAATAAAATCCGGATTCTTCCGGAACAATTTCGAGATCATCTACCGTAGTATCATTTTGCTCATGAAGGCGAATGAAGACGCGAGTCTCGGGACCCCTGACAAAGATATCGTGCTCGTACGACCATCTTTCGGCCGGTTGGACGCGCTTGATTTTCATCGCGTTGATGAATTCGTGCAGATCGGACGCGAGGCATTCGAACGTCTCGATCCGAAGAAAGACTCTCTGAAAGCGTCTGTCCGGTAGCAGCAAAAAGGGATCTCATCGGATACCCGCTCAATTCATGACCGGCTCGTCCTGAAGCTACCCAGCAAAGGCAGAGGTGCGGTGCACGCCATAGAACCGTACGTCCACGGATTCTGCCGAGAATCCGGGCGGAAGCATGGCGCAGAGTTGTTCGCGCGAGAGAGCGAGATCATAGACCATACCGGTCTCACGGTCTACGAAGTGTGCGTTGTGGTCATGGACGACACGCTCGAATAACGCTTTTTTCCCAATGCCCGAGATCTTGCGAAGCGAACCAGATCCAGCGAGCTCCTCCACATTTCGGTAGATAGTTGAGAATCCTACTCGCGGAAAGTCAGCGCGTACGCGCTCAAATATCTCCTCCGCCGTGAGATGGTGCAGGGTGCAAGCTTCCAGGATCGCTTCGCGGTAGACTGGTCGTTTCATGGCATGCTGAATCGGGAATGTTTCCCATTATAGAAATCTCGGATTAACAACAAGCAGGATCGCATTGCTTGTGTTTTAATGTTGGAATGGTATTATCGAGAATAATTCTCATTAACCAATCGTCCCATGCAAGAATCTACGACTATCGATACCGTATCGGTTCGCACGACACTCGAACATGCTTTCATGGCAACGTATGCCCTGTATTTCAAGACGCACAGCTACCACTGGAATGTGACCGCACCAGACTTCGCGAGTGTGCACAAGATGCTCGAAGAACAGTACGATGACCTTTGGGAAGCGATCGATGCCATTGCTGAGAGATTCCGCGTATTCGGCCTCGGGGCACCAAGTATGGTGCCGAGCATTTCCGCTCTCCCCGTGGGAACAACGAAGCAGGATATGTTTCGCGATCTGTTGGCCGATCATGAGCGAGTTATTGCCGGAATGCGCGCTTGGATCTCGGTACTTGAGGAGGCGAATGATGCCGCCGGAGCCGACTTCCTGGTTGCCCGGCTCGCTGAGCACGAGAAAATGGCCTGGATGCTACGAGCATCGATTGCGTAGAACTGATTGTCCGGAGAAACCTGATTTATCGAGTCTTTCGAAGATCCGCAGAGAAACATCTCGACCGCGGATTCCGGTGTTGCCCACGATGTCACGAGGCGAATCGCACTGTCTCTGTCTCCAAGAGTCTTCCACACATAAAATCCATAACCATTTACCATATGGCACAAAAGACGATACCGGAAAGCGCGTTTCTTCCCATTGACGAGGAAGAAGCGCGGCTTATGGCCGAAATTGAAGCATGAGAATGGCAATCGCTTCCTGAGCCGGAGTTAGCGCGAGAAAAAATGTTTTTGCAAGCCGCCGCGAAAAACACTACGACTCACATAACGAGTCAAGGAATCAGATAAGAGACATAATAAAGTGTCTCTCCTATCGGGCACCCCCAGAGCCTTAGGAATTAATATTTTGCTGACTTTGTTCCACGGCACCTCGTCGTCCCTTGCGGTGTTCGTCGATCACGTTTAGTACGTCTCGGGCATTTCCTAGAGAGTCTGGCGTGAGGAGCACCCGAAGACTCGATCGCTCGCTCGCCGTATTGATATAAATCGTCCCGTAATTGAAGATATTTGCGAGCAGCCCTTTGGATTCAGCATTTACCTCCTGTACCTCATCGAGACTGCACTCCGAGACCTTGCGATCGAGGAACGACACCTGTTCGACTCCGACGACTCGATGAGTGGTCACAATGCAAAGATCGAGCTCCTGATTGAGCCACTGGAGATAGAGAAAAAAGAGGAATGACATCCAGAGTGTCACGAGCGCGATTCCGTAGATCGATACGCCTACAGCGGCGGTGATGGCCGGAGCATAGGAGAGCAACGATCCAGTCATTCCTATGAGAATAATAGCCCATCCGGCGAGCATGGCATAGACGATCCAGTGGCGTCGGAGCACGAGCTGGATTTTCTCGCCATCGCGCAGGTTGGACATTCGGACACTGTCCACATTTTCCCGAGCACTATTGGAGTAGAGAAGTCCGCTTCCGGAGATTGTGGCTCACGGTGATGTTCGGTCGTTTCACATAGAGTGGGTTGATACGCGATATTCCCCGGAAGACGAGTGATTCAATGAGTCGCTCGTAGGGTTCACAGGATTCTACCACGATTTGCGGATTTTGCGAACCGATCTGCGAATAGCCATGGTAGATGCCGGGAGAAACGAGATCATTTGCAAGGATCTCCATATCCTCCGCGGGAGCCAGTTTGATTCCTGATTCGCGTGAGTTGATCGTGAGAATGCGCGGATACGGCCACCCGAGAAGGTTGCCGAGCTCAAAGACGTCGAGCGGCATGATCGGCATACCGTGTGCGTACGCGAGAGAATTGACCGTGAGGACGGTTGTCCGCATCCCCGTGAAGCTCCCCGGGCCGTTCACGCAGACGATTCACTTGAGATCTCGTGCGGAGACACCAGTCATCGCGAAGAGCTCATCGAGTTTCGGCAGGAGCGTATCGTACTCGCGAAGCTTCGAATCCCACCCCACTCGGTGGAGAATGTTGCGGTCATCGAAAAGAAAGGCGGTCGAAGGGGAAGAAATGGTGTTGAGAAAGAGAAACATCGAGCCAGCGTTATCAAAAAACGGGCAGACCGTGAAGCCAAATCAGATGACCGAGCTTCAAAATGCCGATTCATTGTATCTCGCGTTTTGTATTCCGCAATTGCTGATTTGTTCGAAGCTCTTTTTCCGACAAAATCTCTGCAAAAAAGATCGGATGAAGCCGATCTTTTGATATTTTCGAATGGTGGGTCCTGCGGGGCTCGAACCCGCGACCGTTGCCTTAAAAGGGCACTGCTCTACCTACTGAGCTAAAGACCCGGATTTCCGGTAGCGCGCATTGTATAAAAAAACGCCGCGATGTCCAATTCCGTTTCATACGAAAATCCAGGTAATCCGCTTTGCGAAAACGCCAGAACTATGGTAATATCTTCACATTCGGGCGCATCGCGCCCACGGGCCGTTTTCTGGTCCGTTCGACTTCCGTCTCTGCCATCGCATGCGCTCGTCATACTCGCGACTCACCCGCTCGATCTCATGGTTGCTCATCTTCGCGATGCTCGCCATGCAGACGGTATCGGTGCCGATGATTTCGTCTACGCGTGCGAGCTCTCTCGATCACGCGAACCTTGTCTCTATCATCGTTGACGAGGAGACGTATTCGGGCGAGACAGCCGATCTCATTGATCGCTATGCCGAGGACATCCAGGCGACCCAGGACAATACCCGTGTCGCAATTTTCACGGTTCCCGCGGATATTCATCCCGACCGTATCGCCGCACTCAATGAGAAGCTCTACTACGAAGGGGATGGATCGGGCCTCTCCAACCTCATCGGGACAATTCTTGTTGGGTCTATACCGCTTCCTGTGGTCCATGCCGAAGGACAAGCTTTTCTCTCGATCTACCCGTACGTCGACTTCGAACAGAAAAATTTTCTCTACGAGGAAGCCTCTGGAAAATTCCAGAAGGTGGAGCATGAGCCGCTCGATCCCGCTCCCGAGATCTGGCACTCAGTCATCATGCCAGACACGGGTAGCGAGGCATCGGACCGCGCCGATCTCAAGGCGTTTTTCGACAAGACCCATGCCTTCCATACCGCGTCCGACCAATTCCAACCGTCGCAATCCCAGAACCCACCGTACGTCTTTTTCTTCGATGGGTACCACGACCAGCTTGCCACGAGCCTCGTGAACTGGAAATCCTACCAGCGGTATATGGAGCACCAGGAGGATTTCGCCTATGCCCGATACAACAAGCACCTTGCCGAAGAGCTCGTTGGTGAAATGCAGGATGATATGGAGGCCGAACTCGGAGAAGCCGGACGGAGTATGCTCGCGTCTCTTGGACAATCGAGCGCGCTTGCGAGCATGAATTTCGCCCTTATTCCCGACATCCAGTCGAAGCAGATCATCGAGAAGGCGGTCAATCCGTTCTATAAAATTCTTAATGAGAAGTACGTCGGGGATCTCCTGCGTTACGCTTATGACTCGGGTCGCTACGGCGATGCGAACGATGTGCGCACGGACATAGCGAGCGTGATGGTCGCCAAGAAAGACGAGCTCGTGCGCGAGACGCTCAAGAGCGCGAACGATCTTTTCGAGGACATGATTGATGAGATTGTAGAAAACGATGTCGCAACCAAGGCAAAGATTCTCGACCGGGTCACGTATGTTATCAGTGAGGAATCCGGAGATGCTGAATGAGGTGGTGGAGGTGGGGAAGGGGCCGGAGGTGATGACCCATCGGCGAGTACGACCGTAATCTCGTACAAAAACTATTTCTACGGAACGGCGGCGAGCGATGTAACGGACCCGCGCCAATGCTCGATTACGCGTGGATCGAGTCTCATGATCGAAGCGAACAAGGGGTATAACGTGATGCGGAC
Organism: Patescibacteria group bacterium UBA2023; assembly: GCA_002335145.1. Lineage (GTDB taxonomy): Bacteria > Patescibacteriota > Gracilibacteria > BD1-5 > UBA2023 > UBA2023. The sequence continues at coordinate 15,595 of DDBV01000001.1, read as the reverse complement.
CGAGGAGGACGCGAGTTTTCTCGCGGAAGATCTCACCATGGGGCGGTGCTTTCCGGGTGGGTCTGCCGCAACCATGTCGCTGTGGGGCGGTAACAGTCCGCTCAATCTCGATACCAACTCCGAGAATATCGGTGCTTCTTCGTACCGCCTCAAGAGCCAGCGGTACAAGGCATTCTTCTCCCCCATCTACGACCTTGGCGGTGCGAGAGAAATCCCCTTTGCCCCTTCTTGGACCGAGATTCCAACGCTCGCGGCCGGAGCGGCGGCGGGAGATATCGAGACCCCACCGAGTGATCCGGGTGCTTTCGGTGAGAATATGGCCCTGCGCGTGGCATCGCCCATGGATTGTTTCGATGATTCGCTCATTCTCCAGCCTTACACGTATACCGAGACGACCGGCGGAGGAGAGAACTCCACAACAACCACCTCCTACTACCCATCCGAGACCCAGGCTCAGAAGCTCAGCTGTATCACGGATATTCGGGCGGTACTTGCCCCACCCTCCCCATCGAGCTTCGGTTCGTGTACCACGAGTGAGGAGATTGTGGATGGCCCTGCATTCTCCGCGAGCGGTGCTGTGGCTGCACCGTGTGCCTGAGGGGGGGAGGGGGCCGGAGGGCAAATATCCGTGCATGCGGTCTACGAGTACAAGACAATCCCCTCGATCATCCAACACAAATCTCCCGATGAGGATGACCTTGTCGCCGCATCACGCGGTGTTGCCACCCCATCCCTTGCCATAGACAAGGATCGGTATACCGATTTTCTCGATGCTAATGGCACCTACGCTCGCGTGGACTATCCGAATCTCTTTCGGATCGACATAGAGACGCTCGACGATCTCAATCCTGAATACGCCCGTTCCCGCATACAAGCCGTGCTCGATGCGGCATCCGTCCAGGTCAACGCGCTCGCCTACCGCAATGCTCCTGCTGCTCCGATCGATTTTTATGCCCGGCTCGCCGCCAAGCCTGAGGCACTCAATGCTGTGGTGGAGAGCGTTCTCTGGGCGAATCTCGATAATGCCACGGCCAAATACCGATTCATCCTGGAAAACGCGCTCGACTCGACCTCGCCGGAGCGGACTCCCGTGGCTGACCACAAGAGCGACTACGAGATTGCCTATCTCAGCTCGCTCGGAGAGCCTGGGAATATGTATGTGAAAATCGATCCGGAGAAAAATACCGTCACGCCCCAGATCGCCACGATTCAAGAGACAGCTCTCGCCTACCGGTCTCTGCGTGATGCGTCCAATCTTCCGGGGGTCGAAGGAGGAGCCTCATTCAAGTGTGGCCCTCCGGACGGGGTAATGATCTGGGCATGGCTTCCGGCGATTTTCTGCTGGATCGGATCACTCCTGCCTCCGACTATCGAAGCCGGAAGTTGTAGCGATTCGAGTCTTCTCGACCTCGCGAATGCCGTTACGACCGCACCTCAGGGGGATGCTGATGGGAATGGGGTACTTGACGCGATCGAGTCGGTACGTTACGGAGATATTCTCCTCGAAACACCAACGGCGACATATACGTATGGTGCGCAGGTCCCGATGTCGGCCACCATCATGCGAGACGGTTATCGGCTCTGATACGACTCTACGAGCGTGGTACGTTTCGACGTGGCGAAGATTGTGGCATACCCCGATGGGGCCGCGACAACGATCTACGACTCTGCTGACCCGACGCGTTCCGATTCGTCCGTTATTGATCGATACCTGAATTTCCGCGCATCCAACGTCCCGGCTGACAAGGGACTCGCGAAGTTCGCTTTTTCGACCGGGAACCAGGATGCTGATGTAACGATCTTGGCATCTGTGACGGGAGGAGGATTCGTGGCGAATACCGATACCTACACGGTCGTCTCCAATCCTATTGCCATCAAGATTCGCTCCGAACGACTCGATGTAACGAGCCGGATACGCGCCGATAGCGACTCGGATTTCGATGTTGGCTCATCGCTCGCTGCGGGTAATCCTTACGGTCTCAATTTCACGATCGAACGCCGGAATCGTCGGGAGGAATCTCTGCCGTTCGCCGGGTCGCTCGTCTATCGCGTATACGATGAGAACGATATGCTTGTTTCGGGCGATACAGCTCGCCCTGTTGCTGGCAATACGCTCAATTTCTCTGATGCCGCGGTCTTGCGGAAGGCTGGCACCTATCGGTTCGAGTTTGTCGATTCGGACGGACTCTCCTCTTCGCATGAAATCACCATTCTTCCCGCGCCCGTCTCGTCTATCGATGTACGACTCTCCACATCGGTCTTCGTGCGCGGTCAGCCGGTGCAGGCACTCGTACGCCCGCTCGATACGTACGGAAACCCCGTGATGGGAGACCTCGTGACGATCGATGCGACCGTGGAGTCCGGTGACGCGCTCTTCGCTGATATTGCCGCAGGTGGGAGCGAAACGCTCTCCGGATCGCTCTCCATCGACACGGTCGAGGGATACTACGCGTTCGAGATCCGATCCGATTCCACCGGACGGAGCCTGCTCAAATTTCGAGATCCCGATGCGAATATCGAAACGGGATTGATCGAAATTCATGCCATCGAGGCTGCCCGCCTACAAATAGACGTGACCGACGCCGATGCTATCGTTGTTGGTAAAGAGCCGCACGATGTGAATCTCCGCGTGGTCTGAAACGATGGAAATCCGATTGTCGGATATAACGGAATTGTCGCCCTCGATTTCCCGAGCGTCTCGGGAGTCTTCTCTCCGGCGTTCGTTCAGATCGTCGATGGGACGAATCGAAACCCCGTGATCTTTACGCCCGCGTATGTGGCCGGAGAATCCATCTCCGTGACTGCGACACTCCCGGGGGTCGCGGATACGGGCGCGCCATCGCTCACGGTCCGTCCGGATGTGCCGATGGAGACATCGCTCTCGTTCGACCGAACATCGGTCGAGGCCGATTCCGTAGACGCGCTCACAGCGACTGCCACACTCTACGATCGCTATGGGAATATCGCTACCGGACACCCGAATCCCATGACGGCCCGGTTTGATATTGATACTGAGTACCGGAAGTTCGCCAGGTTTGATGGCAATGGATTTTCCGCGTCTGCCACTTTTTCCCGCGGAGTTGCGAACGTTGCGGTCCATCCGACCAAGCTCCCTGGAGCGGCGTATATCCGCGTTACGGCCGACCCGTCCATTTCTGGTAACTCCTTCACCGTCACAGATACAACCGGGACCGAGCTCACGGCCCATGGGGTATCCGAGAATGTCGCGCGCTTCGACTCGTTTTACTTCTACAATCGCGAGAAGCTCGAACTCGGACGCTACAACGCGCTCTATACTGTTCTCGGAGGGGCCGCGTACGCCGATGTGACTCACGGGAATTCTCTCGGAAACGCGATCATATTCCGTCCCGAGTCGCGCTCGCTCGCCGTCACAGGACTCGTCAATTCGCCATTCTCCAACGATTGGCTCTTTTCGCTCACTCCCGCCGGACAATATCGCGAACGCACTGGTGACGCATCGATCGGTCTCGAGACGACCGTCTCCCTCCGAGATGAGCATATCGGCCTCACATGGTATGATTCCACGATCCGCGAGCATATCGCCGATGCTGACATTGCCCCGGCCGATGCCGATACCGCACTCGTTGCATGTACCGGAACGGACGTCTCCGCATGCTCCGTGCCGGAATCCGGACGCTACGCGCTGCTTGCCCCGGCGAATACGTCGCTCTCCGCTTCCGAATCCGATGGCACACTTTCGCTCTTCGCAGGATCGCGGCGTCTTGTGTCAATCGATTCATCCCTGCGAACCAATCTCGATCCCACGGTCACGCTCGTGCCGGATACCGTGAGTGAGAGCAATCTCTTGTGGTTCACAATCGACTCGAACAATCAGACCGTTGGGCGGCTCGGTCTCTCGCTCTCGGGAGTCGCGCTTGGCGATGATGAGACCGGAGATATTCGTATAACGCCTGTCTCGAATCGCTACGGTACAGAGCGGACGTACCTCGGGAATTCATCGAATGCTGAACGTGGTGTCCGATTCTTCCGTGTGGACACCACCCGCGACCAGATCGATGCGGTCCGATCCGGTCCGTTCCCGTCCGGATTGGAATACGCCACGAAGCAAGCAGGGATCGGATGGGAAGGAGACAATACCTTCCTGCTTGAGTTCTCCGCTGGTGCGAGTGTGGGCGAGGCGACCCGGCTCCATGCTACCTACTCCACACTCAATCTCGGAGATCCCTACGCGCGACTCCCATATATTGCCCCAACGAACGGAAGTTCCTTCGATCAGACGATCGGGACTCGCCTGCTTGATACGGGAGAATCGGTAGAGTCGGTGGAAAAAATCGATTTCAACCACGATGCGACCGATGATCTCGTTGTATTTCTTGGCAACGGTCGGGTTCGTCTCTTCGCCAACTATTCCGGGAACCTCAAGGATATGGGGTACCTCGCTGCCGTTTCGGATGCTGGCAAGAAGCGCAAGGGCGTAGGTGATTTTTCGGGAGATAATTATCCGGATATCGCGGGCGTCACAGATCGTGGCAAGCTCTTTATTCTCGAGAATATCGAAGGGCGGTTTGAGCGCGCGGACCCGGAGATATTCGATCTCGCGTCCGGCGAGGTCGCGGAGATTCGTGGAGCGATCACATCGCTGCATACATTTGACATGGACCGAGACGGTCGCGATGATCTCGTGACGGTCGATGATTCTGGAGAGCTCTGTATCCTCTATGGTCGTGAGGACGGCGCGTTTGACAAGCTCATCGTGAGCCGGGATTTCGCCGTGAAACTTACGGGACAGGTTCTTTCTTCTGGCGGAGCGGTCTACTATGATTGACTCCATCAGTTGCCATCGTCCTATGATCCCGAGATCCTCCGGAATGAGGCCGAAGAGGTCGGGGACTATGCGGAGAATGCCGATGGGGCATTTACTGGAGCGGTGCTCCGGAGTCTCATCGATCAGGAGATTTTCTACCAGGACGAATGGTACGAGACTGACGAGCCGGAACGCGAACCCTCGCTCTCCGACTGGATTTCGGCGGCCGGGACCGATGACTCTGGCAACCCCAATGAATCGATCGGAGCCGAAACGCTCGCCGCCATGCGCGCGATCGAGGATCGCGGGGGGACGACCGATTTCGTTGTCTCGCCAACACGCACCGAGAGTCGTACCTATATCCGATCAACGTACTCCGAATGAGCCGGAATCCGAGTAGAGAAGCGCGTGACCGATGTAGATGGTGAGGCACTCAGGACGGGCGACACTGTGGCCGTGGAGCTCGCGATCACGAATATCGGACCGACCGCGAAGAACGCAATTGAATACCTTGATTCCATTGACCGATCGGTTCTCAAGACCGGAGCAGACCTCGGCTATACAATCGGGTGGGCGGACGGATCGGTCGAATCCGGGACAATGGAAGAACTTGTGCGTGGGTCGTTCGATCTCGCGTTCGATCTCGGACGTCTCGCGGCTTGAGAGACTGCCACGATCCGATACAATCTGGTGGCGCGCATGATTGGCTACGCGGAGGTGGTGGTCGGAGACATCGAGCCGGAGACCCCATACGGAGAGATCGTTACTCGCGCCAACAACCTCTGCGGCAGCGACTATTCCATCTGGCGCCCGATCGAGCCGTACCCCCGCACCTATCAGGCAGGTACGCTCTCGCTCGATGGAGTCGAACAGCTTCCTGATGCAGTCGGCGAGAATTTCGGTGACAGTGATGGTGATGGTACGCCCGACATCATTGAGATGGTATCGGATCCGTCCGGGAATGCCTCCCAGCTTCAGGATTACGCTCAGGATAAATTCTCGGACTATCTCGAAGAGGCGGAGGACGATGCTCGCGAGATGGCACGAAGCTCCGGACTTTTCAAGAATACTGGCGGAGGATCGTTTGAGATAAATGCGCTCGGAGAGGGTGGGTTTGACAGCCTCAACGAGAAGATCGACAATATCGTTGAAGGACTCGGTTGCGGATTCGGCGGAGGATCATGCCTCTCGCTGCCGCTCAACTGGGCACCACTCGCACCGGGTACCGCCCCGAGTATTCTTGGATTTCCGGGAGGACCGCTCATTCCCGAGACGGGAATCCCGATCTTCTCGGGGCTCACGGGTATCCCCTCGAGCTTCGGATGTATTCCCTCTGTCTGGCCTACGAGTCCGCTCGGACTTTCTCCGTCGCCAAGTTGTGGTGCGCCGTCTGCCGGAGGATTTCTCGGTACTCGAAATCCGACAAACTACTTCCGTCTCTACGTCACTCCCACGCTCACGCTCGGAGTCGGAGTTGCTGCCTGCTTTGGCGGTCCTGCCGCGGCAGTAGGACGTATTCCGCCCCCAGGAGTTTCGCCCGCCGTGCCGGGCGGGAACTGTGTCATTGCTGCCCGACCGCTCTTCTCCTGTGAAGATGACGGATCGGAGTGAAATGCCTTCCGTGGACTTCCGACCGCCGGGTACTACAATGCGAACCAGTGTCGGGCTGATGAAGACACCCTCTCCGAAGCAGACCGGATCATGCTCCGGCGTGACGCGCTCTCCTACGTCCGATGAGGACGCGCCTCTCCGTCTTCGTTCCTCTCGAGTGCTACCGGACAGGGATCGCTCAAGAAGCTCGGGTCCGAGCCGATGGTCGGTATCGGACTCGGGACTGGTGCCGAGCCGAATTTCGAGGTCGGTATCGATACTGATGCGATTGCGAATTTCGACATCGGTAATATTGTCAAGATTTCGAATATCCGTATTCCCGCATTTCCGGATTTTCTCATGGAATGGGTGACACGCCAAACCGAGGAGATCATTAACAAACTCACGAGTCTCCCGACGCTCTACATCATTCTTCCGGATCTCTCGGGACTCAATTTTGAGTCATGGGGAAGCTACCCTTCGAAGCTTCAAAAAGAATACAACGATGCCTTCGCAAATGACAAGGGGGTCGACAATCTCTCGATCGGAGGCAACAATAGCAGTGTTGGTGCCGTGCGCGACGCGTCTTCTGTCGCCAATGATGCGCTCAATGAAGTACAACCGATCGCCGATCGTGTGAGCCGGAATATTTCGGGAATCAAGGCGGCGTACGAATTCATGTCCAACCTGCCGCTTATTGAGATCGAGCCTGAGCAATACAACGTCCGAATCCCATGGATCGCCCCGGAAGACATAGAAAAATGGCTCGGACATGCTCAGGCGACATACATCCAATGGAAGGCGGAGATCGCCCGTGCCAAAGAAGAATGGTGACGCATGGACAACGGTGATGCTATTCTCAATCAGGTCGATCTCAAGACCGGACCAATGCTCTCATCGCTTGAGCGCAATATCAAGACGATCGAGGAATATAAGAATTTCCCTGACAAACTCCTCAAGTACCTCAAATATAAGGAGATCTACGCTGAGCAAATCCTCTGCAATATCGAAGCGATCGAGTTCATGCTCGGAGGGTGGCTCGCAGATAACGCCAAGCGGTTCAAGACCTGGGTCGAGCTCTATTTGCTCATCAAGACGATTCTCAAGTCGTGGCAGGTTATCATTGATTTCTTCGTGGATCTCGATGCCGAGTGCGGGGTCTGTCGCAATGAACGCTATGACCTCAAGCACTTCCTCTTCAAAATTCTCTCAGCCGTCATTCCGAGTCCTCCGATCATCCGTTTCCCGAAGTGGCCGGACATTATCCTGGACCTCCACAGTATCCGTGCCGGACTGCGGATTCCGTTCCCGGAGTTCGATTTCCGAGTCGTGCCGCTCGTGTTGCCGAGACTTCCGGAGCTGCACTTGCCAGATGTTCCGTCAGGATCCATCGGATTGCCCGCACTTCCGCAGTTGCCGCAGATACCACAGCTGCCGGACTTGCCTGATCTCCCGAGTCTGCCACTCATAGAGCTTCCGGATCTGCCGCCCCCTCCGAAGATTCCTAAGCTCTTTGGAGCGATCGCCGCAGTCCTTGATATCCTTCGACTCATCGGCAAGATCCTGTGTCTCCTCCGACTCAATCCGTTTGCTCCCGAATGGCGCGCCGGAGATGTTATTGCTCAACTCACAGAACGCCAGGGGACACTCCCGCTCGATTTCCTCTCCCTCGAATTTCCGGAATTCTCTATGAGCTTCATCGATGCGATCAAAGTCACATCGAAGGTAAATCTCGAGTTTGAGGTCGACTTCATTATGGCCATGATGACTGCTGCACTCGAGCCGCTCAATTCCTTCACGAGCGACCTCTCCAAGGCTACCCGGATCAGTTTTCCGAACGTGGATCTCCGCGGTGTAGTGCCCGAGAGTATCGAAGCGGACGTGGGTCTCGATGGTGGAGTGGAGACGGGTGGTCTCGAAGACCTTGGAGGTATTCCTTCCAGACTCGATGCCATGGCACCGTTCATTCCATCGGATCCGGCGACCGGGATCCCGCTCTATTCCACGGGATCGGTCGTTGCCTGGATGCGCGTGGCGCAAATCGGATTCCCACGACTTCTCTCCGCGCTCGATGAGAATATGCGCGAAGATCTCTCGATCACCGAACTTCGGACCGCGCTCAACGAAAGCCAGAAGGCTCTTGCGAAGAGCGAGCATCCGAAATTCCGGGAGGCGGCCGAAATTCTGCGCGAAGGACTCGAACGATCCATGAACCCGGTCGATGATATAACGGCTCCCGCCCAAGAGCGAGCCAAGGAGAAATTCGATCTCGTCCGCGAATACGTGCGCCGGTACCGAAGCATGAATCAACGCGATATCGCGGAACTTCATGAGGTAATCCGCGGAAATAAGGATCTGATCGACGCATCGTTCGTGGATGGTTCGACAGCGGGAATCATCAAGATCGCAGCGTCTGAAGACCGTCCGTACGCGGACATTACCGATCGCTTGAACGAGCTCAACAGCGAGGCGGCAGCACCACTCGAGAAAATCCTCGATCCTTCGAAGGACCCTGATCTCGTCGAGATTGACCGTCTTGGCAAGTCTGCACGTGAGTCTCTCTCATCGCTCGCGCTCTCGGCGGACGCACCGACCGAACGCGTAGTCGAAACGGCCGCAGCACTCGATGAACTCGATGCAAATAACCTGACGAGCAACTACCGCTACAACTACGATGGAATCTACTATCGTACGTCCGCGGGAGTCCAGACGAGGCTCTTCAACTACACGGAACTCCTGACGGGATCGGAGCGGGTGGAGGAATTCGATCCAGACATGGATGGAGACGCCGACATTGTTTATGTCATGGACAATGCGGTCTTCATCAAGGAGAATCATATCGCCGAGCCAGCACCGCGCCATCGCTCCGAGAACGTTCGGGTCCGCGACCTCGAATCGTTCGTGGATTCCGGACGCGATCGATCGACCGGATACCGTGCTCCTGACTATTTTCTCGAAGATTTCGCCGCAAGCGGACGAATCAATGCCTCGTTTCTCGCGGCCGATAGTGGTTCCGAGACACGATACCGACTCGAGATGTACCCCTACATTGATCGGTTTGATCGTATCGCCTCGGGAGAGATCGAGCGGAGCATCGCGCCCGTATCGATCAAGGAATCAATAGACCTCGTTCCGGATCTCTCGGAAGTCCTCGGAAACTCGGATATCACGGTGATTGGCGGAGACATCCGTCATGCGTATGCAGTAGTGCGGTCGGCGGTTGGGGACTTCACGGTCGGCGGGATGGAGTATGAGGCTATCGAGCCGGGAGAGCGTGTTACTTTGCGTGTCGGATCACGACTCTACGCTCGCCTCGTCGACACGGTGGTTTTCGTCCGCCCCGATGATGATACGACCGAGACGGAATATGTGATACCGGCTGGTGAAAGTATTGGATTCGAGCAGACCATGGATATTCGAGTTGCCGAATGACAACTCATTGCTGCGCGGACTAAGCTTTATTCCCCGATGACCCTATCGGGTGACAACCTTCGTGGCATGCCGATCGTTCCGGGTATGCGTATCGAGATTCCCTCGGGCGGACGCTTGTTGATCGAGTATTTCGACGGGGCACGATCCGTTTTCGATACGCCCGCAATCTACGAATACCAGTCCATCGGTGATCGCGATGGGGAGTATTCGTTCGCGCTTCCCCGAGAAAACCGTTTCTCCTATGCTCGCCTCGCGCCATTCGATGCCGGAGGGTACGGAACATGGGCGAATCTTACCCTCCTCGCTCCACAGATCGCTGCTGACAATGAACCGCCGGTTCTCTACGTCTCCGACACACTACGGATTCCGGTATACCAGTCGCGCGAGATTTCGCTTCGGGACCAGATATCCGATTCAAGCAATATCGCCGAGATCTTCTATGATTTCGATACCACCATCGATACCGATGCGAATGGTGATCCGACCGATGATCGTGATAGTCTCGCTGGTGATCCGGTATTCCCCATTCGAACTCATACCGGTTCGAATGTCTACGATGTTTCGCTCGGTGCGTTCGACACGCTCTTCTTGCGTCCGATCCGACTCCATGCCATCGATGCCGCAGGAAACCGCGCCTTCCGTGATGTCATGCTCGAAGTCTATGCCCCCGTACCAATTATTTCGGGACGCAATGCTTCCGGAATGGTCGTAGGAGGCCTGAACGAATCACTCTCCGGAGAACCGGTCGACCTTGTGCGCGTGCGTGATGGATACCTCTCGCGCATAGAACCGCTCGATGGTACCGGGTCTCTCACGAACTCCGGAACGGTCTTCACGGCTACGGGCGGGGCGTACGCCTATATTCCCGGATCTGGGACTGGTGCGGCCGTCTGGGATGGGGACACGATCATTGCCCGTGTGGATGATACGACCGGTGCGCTGCGCGCTGAGCCAGGGTACCGTGTGGGCATAGAGCCGAAAGATGCAACAAATAATCGCATGACGTTTACGCTCATGCCGAACGGGTCGAATGAAATCCTCTACCGTCAGCGTCTTGAGCTGCCGTCCGGTACGCCGCTCGTATCGGTATCGGACTTCGGAGTGGTATCCTCCGATGCGGTATACATCCGAGTAGTCGACCCGCGTTCTCGCTATACCCATAACGATGCGCAGTCACCATCTCTCCCGTCCGGAGCATTTGTTGTGGATCGTGATTCACGCGCTGTTTTCGGTCTCGATGCGACTGCCGCTCTGGTGGGAATTCGTTCCGGAGTGTCCTATGAGTACTCCGAGCTTGGTGGCTATCCGCTCGTCACGGTCGTGGCCGATGGAGTGGAGATCGCCCAGGTGTGGTATCGGCTCTCCTTCGACTATGCGGTACGGTAGATTGATCGGAGTACCTTAGTTGGTATCTACGAGAAGTGGCACATGATCGGATGAGAGCTTCGGCCCGGATCGAAGTGCTATCGCGGTATCCGAGAGTGCGTGGTCGATAGGAATCGCAAGTGGCCCATCCGTACCCCAGGAGTAGACCGATCGGTGGAAATACGGCTCGAAGTACGCACGAAAAAGCGATGAATAAATAGTGGAGTTGAAATCTCCGAGTACGAGAAAATTCGGTGTCCGGCCGATGAGAGCCGAAAGGGTTGAGAAAAATTCCCGCTGCCGCTCCCATGCCGCAGTACCGAATGGCGGAAGCGGATGGACAACGTAGTACGTCCGCTCTGTCGTACGGAAGACCCCGATGGGGTATCGTCCAACGAAGTACGTCTGTTGCTCCAAGATTGGCTCCCGACTGAAGAATCCGAAGGAGAATACGAGGTCGGGGTAATAGTAGGCGTATGGATACCGTCCGCTCGTGCGAATTTGCTCGGAGAGACGGGAATTGAGCTCTACCAATGCGACTATATCGGTATTGGATTTTGCTATCGCTTCGGCGATCGGCTCAGTATCGGTATTGAGGTATTCCGAATTCATAAAGAAGACATCGGCTTCCTTCTGAAGATCAGCGGTTTCGAATACGGCGTCCAAATCACTCCCGATAAGTCTCGTCACGAGAATGACGCTAAGAGCCCCCATAAGGATAGTATCGCGCCACGATCAACGGACGGTATGCCATAGGAGGAGCGAGACCGCCGCTACGAGGTACTGGAGCTGAAAGTGGGAAAAGAGATCCGGAAGAAAATGAAATCGTCACAGGTATCCGAATGCGATGGTTCCGATTAGAGCGTATGAACAGAAGCGAACAAATGATGCCATCTGGCCTACCCTCGCATGACGAGGTAAACAGTGTAGGCAATGTACGCTGCCACAAAGACCCCTCCCTCGATCCGCGTAATTCTATGACGACCGCTGGCTGAGAGCGCGAAAAACATGGCGAACGTTGCGCCGAGACAGACGAGTAGGTCGGTGTTCGCAGCGTTTGAGAGCGGCATTGGCTCCATGATTGCCGTGACGCCGAGAATCCAGAACACATTGAAAATATTTGACCCTACGACATTCCCAACCGCCATATCGGCCATACCACGTTGTGCGGCCATGACAGAGGCGGCAAGTTCCGGGAGCGATGTTCCAACCGCCACGATCGTGAGACCGATGAGCATCTGGGAGATACCGGCCGCTTCGGCAAGCGTCACAGCCCCGCTTACGAGCATTTTCCCTCCCACGAAGAGTCCGACGAGTCCGAGCAGCGTGTAGGTGGTCGCGCGTCCGGACTCGTATTCGGGCAGGTCATCATTTTGTGATGGTGCCGGAGTGTTCATGGCGAGCCCCCAGATATAGTACATGAATATCGCGAAGAATCCGAGCAATACGAGACCATCTCCCATTCAGAGAGTATTGTTTGTCCCACCGTCGAAGAATCGGTCGTTGCCCAGGACGAAGAGCATGATAATGGCGAGTGCTGCGAATGGAACTTCTTTCCAGGTGGTCGATCGTTCCACCCGCAACGTCGCAAACATTGCCGAGATACCGAGAATGAGCAGGATATTCGCGATATTACTTCCGACGACATTTCCAATCGCGATATCGGTATCTCCGGAGAGAGCCGCCGTGATATTTACTACGAGCTCGGGTGCGGAAGTTCCGAATGCCACGACCGTGAGTCCAACGACCGTCTGGGACACGCCGAAACGCTTTGCGAGGGCACCAGCTCCTTTGACCAAAATATCAGCCCCGATAACGAGAATGACAAGACCGATGACGAGTGAGATGATGGCGAGAGTCATACTGATTCGAAAAAATACGATGCGCTCAAAGATAGTCGATTTTTCCGTAAAGTCGAGAGACACTCGAGTGCGAATATGTCTCTCGGGGGCATTACGTTAGATTCTTTCGAGAAATATGCGCTCGAATCGGGCGTATCGCCATGCTTGCAGTTTCGGCACATCGCCCATCCTGGCACAGGCCCACACGCCCCGGAAGAACTCAAACGCCTCTCGTGCTTCCGAAATCGGGGGCAGGTTTTTTTCGAGTGCGTACGTATCGAGCATGTGGTAATATGCCGCGATTTGCTCGTCGGTGTAGACGTATGCACCCGTTCGCTCGAAATCGCCCGCTTCTGGAAACCACCCGATCGCGCATATCGCCGAGACGGCATCGTATCCCCATGGTCCCGCACCGGACGTCTCGAAGTCTATCATGCCTTTCGGATAGGCGTTGTAGGGATTGCAGTCGTAATGCGTCAATACCGAAGGATATCGCGAGACCGTGGCCCAATGCCGCTCGAATGCCCGCTCGAGTACAGTGATCCAATCCGGCCGTTCGTTCCGGAGAATCGGTATATGCGTCGACCGGCGGAAGGCGTCGGGATCCAGTGGCCCCGACGTGTGGGAGGCTTGGCTCCGGAGAAGCGATCGAATGACCGATCCGTATTCTTCGAGCGATGCTGTTGGAATCATTCCTTCCTCGGCGAATCCGCGGGCGAAAATCGCGCCGAAATGCTGCTCGCCGAGAAACTCCTCGAGAATGTATGCAAATCCGTCCGATATCCCTGTCGCGAATGGTTTTGCGATAGGAAATCATTGTTCAGCCAACGTCCAGGAAAGCGATATCTCCGTTTCCATCCCGGCAGGCGTGCCGATACGGAGAATGCGATCTGTATCGATCGCGCGGTAGATAGCACCCCCTTGTCGTCTCTGTGCGAGCAGTGTGTATGTTTCCCCTTCGATCGAGAGGGTTGTCGGCCAGTCGGTCTTATCCATGTAGTAGGAGTGAGGAAGAGGGGTGATTCTATGAATGAGTTGTACATTCGTCAATTTCCTCTCGCATTGCTTCGGTCGAGATCAGCACGTTTCTCATACCACAAGAAAAGGACTTCGGAATATCCGAAGCCCTATCGTTGTCTACATGGTGCGGAGGGGGGGACTTGAACCCCCAAGGATTGCTCCACACGCACCTCAAGCGTGCGTGTCTACCATTTCACCACCCCCGCGCATGTGCGAGAGAGTATATGGGATTTTTTATTTTTTCAAATCTTTTCTCCAAAAGAGGATCCAAGGATAGGAACATTCCTTCTGTTATGCGGTTTGCGTGCGAGCGGTATCACCGGTATCGGTCGCATTTTCTGCCATGGAGTCGATAGGATCCATGAATGCCATAACACTCGCGTGTTCGCTATCGGCTCTTTCGCGCTCTCCGGCATCTTCGGCCTTCATTTCGTTGAGTCGCGCCGTGAGTTCCGGACTTCTCGCTGCAGGGTTCTCTGTCTTCGCGAGGTGTTCCGGCACATTCTCTGTCGGACTCTCCACACCCGGGTGTCCGTGTCCGCGACTCTCCACGAGTCCAGTATCTCCGTTACGCTCTCGGCTCTCAGATGCGAGTTCCGTCGTGCGGTCACCCTCCGCCTTTGGGCCAAAGTCGAAACGTCCGGAGGCGGTTTTCATGCCTTCTGCCGCAGTCTCAAAGAAGCTTGGTCATCATTCGAATGTCATAGTTTTTTGATAAATAATGAGTGTACCCCGATTGTATCATGTGCTATTGCAGACTGTCAAATATCTCATATTCTCTCTCCAGATTCAGAGGTCTATCCTACTGGGCGGACGGGTAATCACGATGATTTTCATTTGCGTTTCTCTCGAAACTTTTTATACTTCGGCCACTATTGCCCGGATTTTCGGGTCTTCGTTTCTTCCTCTCTATGCAAAAAGTGAGTCTGGTCGCCACGAAGCGCGACGCGAGCGAGAAGCTCAACGTCCTGCGCGCCGCTCGCCGTATTCCCGCGGTCGTCTACGGTCATTCTATGCCGAGCCAGCCGCTCACACTCGAATACTCGGATTTTCTCCGCGTTTTCCGCTCCGCTGGAAAGAGCCATATCGTGGATCTCTCCATCGATGGTAAGGCCCAGCAGGTCCTGATCTACGATGTCCAGTTCGATCCTGTTTCGGACGAATTTCGTCACGTTGACTTTCTCACGGTCTCGGCGAACGAAGCGGTTCATGTCAAGATTCCGCTCACGTTTGTTGGGGAGTCTGCGGCTGTCCGTGATGGAGCGATGCTCTCCACGGTCAACGACCTCGTGGAGCTCAAGTGTCTCCCGAAGGATCTCGTGGATTCCTTTGAGGTAGACCTCTCCCGGCTCGCGAATACCGGAGACGCCATCCACATCGGAGATCTCGGTATCGACACCAAGAAGTACACGATCATCACGCCGCTCACGGAGGTGGTCGTCATGGCCGAGGAGCCAAAGGCAATGAAGATCGAGGAAGATGAGGCTCCGATTGTGACTGAGGCAGCAGACGCGCCAGCAGCAGAGTAATTTTGTCACCCTACCGGTATGCTCATTCGTCT
>DDBV01000014.1:739-15886 GCA_002335145.1 Patescibacteria group bacterium UBA2023 | reverse complement strand
GTGGCAGCAATAATTCCATTATTTATCCATCCGTTCGGACATGAGGTCATGAGGACGGTGGAAGATGTAGGAATAACATTCGCTCCGTTTCCCGCGTATGTCGCGGGTACCACCTGCACGGAAGCCACGAAAACAATTGAGAGCGAGGAGAGAAGAGAAAGAAGTTTTCGCATAGGGGATAATATAATTCATTGCAGAAACAAGCTGTCCCACGATGAATAGGCTATCACATACAAAATGTTCTTGCAATGTTTTTTCGGATCCCCTACAGTTTGCATTTTGGTGTTGTGAAAGTAGGAAAAGATTTTCTTTTCCCGCATTATTCCATATAATCCGCGGCACGCTCCCTTAGCTCAACTGGATAGAGTATCGGTCTTCGAAACCGAGGGTTGCAGGTTCGAGCCCTGCAGGGAGCACCATGAAAGCAAAAATATCCCTCTTCGGAGGGATTTATTGTATCTTTTTAGGGTTTAATTCTTGCATTTGCGACGCACTGTATATTCCTATGCCGCGTAGCTTCTTTTTCTCTCGAGTGCTATTGGTAAAGAGGGTAACGTGCGGTATGGGCAAATCGAGTTTTACCTCGAAGAGTATTTCGAGTTCTTTATAAAATTGATTGAGTTCTGGTGTATTTGCTATCTGAATAATTGATTTTCGGGTTTCCTCGGGATTTTGATAGGCTTTTTCTATGAAGAAATATTCATTTTCGAGCCGTATGTTCCAAATCGTTTTTGTTATAAGGGTTTCGATAGTTGCAAGAATGTTTATTCTTTTTTCTTGGGAAAAGTTTTGGAGATGATTGGTAAGTATTTCGCCCGTTGCGCGACCGATAATCGTGATATGAAATTCGTCTTTTTTCAAAAGTTGCAATGACTCTGCCTCTTTTCGTATCGAAAGAGGAATATCTATCGGATCAATATTGAGAACGAACGCGAGAGTATTTTTATCAAAGCGAACAATTGAGAGCATTACTCATGAATAATTACGAAGCGTTTCTCACGATTCGTACCTCTGGTATTAGCTCGATACCGAATTTTTCCCGTACCGTCTCTTTCGCCAAATCTCATAGTGCCAGGACATCTTGCCACGAGGCATTGTCGACATTCAGGAAAAAATTCCCATGGAGCAGTGATATTTCCGCTCCGCCGATGCGTGTTCCTTTGAGTCCAGCAGCTTCTATTAGTCGCCCCGCGTAGTCCCCGGGAGGGTTCTTGAAGAACGATCCGCACGTGAATCCTTTTGGTTGCTTGAGTTGACGGAACTCTACCCCCCGTCGGTATCGATCTTGGTCGAAGTCCGTCGAGAGATCGAATTCCGCCGAGACAGCCACGAGTTCCGGATGGGATTTCAGGAGGCTCGTGCGGTAGTCGAAGCACATATCCGATGCTGTGAGCATCGAAAAATTGTCATGATCGACATCATAGACACGACACGAGACGAAGTATCGTGACATTTCGAGGCCGAAGCACCCGGCATTCCCCGCTATTCCTCCTCCGAACGTTCCCGGAAGTCCAAACCACCGATCAAATATCGGGACTCCATGATCTCGTTCAAGCGCTATGGATACGGGCGTGACGAGCTCTCATGCACATACGTGCAGGTGCTTGTTCGTATCGATGGACCATCCCTTGAGATTCGTTCGGATGATCACGCCCGGAAATTCGTCAAAGGCGAAAATCATGTTGGATCACCCGCCGATTACGAGGTAGGGAAGGGCGTGTTCCCGAACGAAGGAAAAAATCTCCCGGAGGCCATCCTCTTCGCGGATATCCGCGAAGTACCGCGCCGTTGCATCAAGACGGAGGGTGGAAAGATTTTTGAGAGAATGGTGTTCCGAGAGTATCGCCGACATGCTCTGTGTGGAAATACGAAGAATCATTGTATCCATATCGATCCAAAAATCCAAGTTTGACTGGAGGGCTTTTCCGTTCGTTTCCCGAAGAGAAAGTACGGGCATGGAAAAACCGGAGAATGCGCATTCTCCGGTGAGGTTGTTATGGTGCAAGAGGAGATTACTCGAACGAAATATACTTGCCGACAATGCGCAGGCCTTTGATTTTCCGCAGGCGCACTCCAGATTTTTTCACTTCTTCCGCGTCCACGACTTTTACGGTCGTATGCTTCGGATCCGGGATAATAATTTTCTCGATCTTATGCATGAAAATTTTTTTACGAGCAAATCGCAACATATGCTGCCAGTGCATCATAAAAAAACTGAACCTTCCTTACTCTCCTCCTTGCAGGTATTGTGACATGACTTCCTGGTCAATGAGAATGGTGATGTCTCACGTATACTGCCCAACGGTGAATCCGAGCAAAAACATGCCGATTCATACGAGAATAACCAGGGAGAGTAGTATCCAGTTCGTTTGAATATAGAGACCTCTCACTGCTTCGTTTGGGGCTTCTCGCGCAGTGCGAACGTCGGCCTGTATACTGTCAACCTTCGTGTCCATCATGTCTACTTTCCGTGCGGTTGATTCGGCGGAAGTTTTCGTTGCTCGCATACCCGTACGGGTTTCCGATATCCTCTCCATCATTTCCGCGCTGTCCTCCAGGAGGTCGTTCACGCCGGAGAGAATCTGATACTCCACATGCTCTTCGCTTTCCATGAGTCGCCAGTAGCGTTGGCCATCTCGGTAGAACGAGTCGATGATCTTTCGTTTCTTATTGATCTTGTGGATCATGACCTTGATATAGTCGGTCGAAAAATCCTTGCCCCGATCAATTTCCTGTTCCAGATCGTATGAGGTTTTCGCGCCAGCCTTTAATGCCTCTACGATTTTGCTTTGTGTTGGGGTAAGCTCTAACATGACTTATTTCGTATTATGGATGTGTCGGACCGTGCCTGTCCCGTTTTCATGAGCATTGCGTCCATGCCTTGCATCATACGGTCTACGGCCTCACGGTCAAGCGAATCCGGCATGATCCCCTCACGCTGGAGACAGCGCGCGAGGCAGCGGAAAATCGGTTCGTCCCATCGTCGTTCAAGACTCATAAGCCATTGATATTCGTCTGGACTGATTTCCGATGCGCGCGTGCTTGGCCCGAGTCATTCTCGAAAAGAGGAGATGTCGTTGGTTGCGGTCAAGTATTCGAACAACGCGTACCGCCGAGTCTCGTCATAGACACGCACGCGAATGGGATTGCTGGCCTCGTCGGCGTCCATAGTTTTGTCTGCTTACGGATTGATAATGCTGTGGAATTCGTGTCCGATCTCGAAGAATACGCGATTGAGGTCTGAAAGGGATCCATGGACGATAATCTCCACGAGACCATGCTTGGTATCGACGCTCTCGATCGGAAGTGTCGATCACTTGAGTCGTTCGGAGAGATGGCGCATATCTTCATTGTGCTGTCCGGACCCTGCGAAAATCATAACACAAAACCGTCACGATTCTTGCGTATGGGTGGCCCGTCACGTGATCGTTTCCTGGAGAGTGGCGTATCATTCGTGATACGGATGTGTGGTCGATTCTTCCCGATAAGACATTTGCCAAGGTGGTGAGTGTTCGAATTCTTCGGGCATTCAGGGAGTCCGAAGCGGGCAGTATAGAGACTCTCCCGTTACCATGGCGTTACCATGAGCAATTTCGTTGATCCTTTCGGGAATAAAGTAAATACTAGGGAAAAAGCCCTCCAAAAAAATTTGAAAGCAATTTCGTCTCTGGTATGATATCAGCCCGCAGATTCGTTTTTGGCACTTCCCACTTTGGAAAACGTGCGGTCTTCGGTGTCCGGTGTACTGCTTCAGTGGTGCGGCGGGGCAAGATCCCCATATCGGCTGAATTTTCTATTCGCGGGAATACCCGCTACCTCGGCACAATCCGATGCGGAACCAGGCAACCACCAACGCGCACAATAACGAACGACTCAAAGAGCGTATCCGCCCCCTGCTCGTAGCAAGTGACGGCGTGGCCGAGCCGGTTATTGGTCCGGCGAGACTCATGCGTATTGTTTCGGAGATATGGAATGCTGTTATCTCGGCCGATGAAAGCGACCCCTACTGCTTCTCATCGGTATGGCTCCAGGTTTCCGAGTGTCTTCGAAACGAGTCCGTTGCTACTGGGAAGAAAGAGCGATTTGGTCTTTTCGTTGTCGCGCTCGAATCTTTTTTGGAAGTCCTGAATCGCCGGCTTCTGGCATTCTCCGATGATCAGATTGTCTCCGTGTTTTCGGGGTTGCAATGATCGAGACTTGTGCGTGCCGTCCGGGATCTGCGATTGCAGTACTCGGACGATTCTGTCGCTCTCGCCACGATCGGTCGTTACGTCACGCTTCGTGAGCGGTATGACCAAGTACGGGATTTGCTCAAGAGAATTGGGGAGCTATTGGAACATGGGTGTTCGGGAGGACCGACAGCCCCCCATCGCCATATCATCTTGCAGGATGCCGCCATGATCATTGCCGAGAAGCTTGATCGCGGGTGTGACAATGTTGCCATGGTCGAGACGCTCAAGGAAACGGCGGCGGTACTTCTCGGGGTCGAGCGCATCGAAGATGCCCGGTCGATCGAAGTGATTCGTGAGGTTCCGTGATTCGATGATATTACCACAGCAGATGAGCTCTTTCGCCGTGAAGAGTACCTTTCCATTCTTTTGCAACAACTTGCTGCCAGGGGTGTGACAAAGAGATCTGGAGATGATTCGTGACCGCGGAGATTTTTCAAGGCCCTCTCGACCTATGCATCGAAACGCCTGGGTCAGAAGAAGCGATTGATCCGTCTTGCATGGGGATGGTCCGACACGGAGCTCGTGGAACAGATGCGTGAGAACGGGGTAGAGAAGCTCTACGAGTCCGCGCGTGCTGCGTTCGAATCCAGACAGGCATGAGGCGATCTCGACATTGCTCTGCGAGAGGCTGAGATCAGCCGATTTGTGCCGAATCGCTACGGGATACCCGTCCAACGTGTCGAACGGGAAATCTATGATATTTACGGCTACCGGTATTCCCGTGAGGAGGTGCCGGCGGTGCTTGGCAATTTCGGATACTTCTCCATGTTTGGCCTTACGTTTATTTTGCCCATGCTTCCAGAGATGGTCAAGCTCCTGCGTGGATACTTTCCTTCGATTGCTTTTTCTCTCACCACGCCTCTGCCGGACCTTGAGCGTGCCAAGATGCTCGCGGGATTCCTGTTCGTTCTCGGGATTGCATACCCAGACGGCACTCGCGATGTCGGTGTTGATGAGCTCGAGCGGGCTGAGCGGATATGTTTGGACATTCTCGAAGACCCGGATGTTCCATCGCTTCTTGAACGGGCACGGGAATGTTGATTCGTTGATCGTGATGACCGGATCGTCATGGGGCGTTTTATCGAATTCGTGATCGCGCGACGAAACGAGCGGGGACTCCCCTCGGTATACAGCTAAGTTGATCTTTTCCACATTTTCGATACAATTCTTTCTTGATCGAGTCCTTTTCTCGCCCCCCATGGCTTTTACTGTTATTACCGATGATCATGATCCCGTATTGCGCGGCGTAGCGCGTCCGGTGCTTTCCCGTGATTTTCAGCGCGCGGCGAAGCTCGCCGATGAAATGGTGCGGTACGTGAAGAATCCGGAAAATCGCAGTGCCGGACTTGCGGCTCCGCAGATCGGACAACCGGTTCGCATTCTCGCGGCAGCACTCATGCGCGACTATGATGATGAACTCTACCGTGTCGTTGCCATGATCAACCCAGAAATCATCGAGGCATCGCCCGAGACGGAATTCTTCCACGAATGATGTCTCTCGGTTCCCGGAATGTTCGGCGATGTGGAGCGTCCGGTTGCTATCACCGTCCGCTATACGGACACTCGGGGAAAAGAGCAGACTCTTCGGCTCGCAGGACTGCCAGCCGACATAGT
Organism: Patescibacteria group bacterium UBA2023; assembly: GCA_002335145.1. Lineage (GTDB taxonomy): Bacteria > Patescibacteriota > Gracilibacteria > BD1-5 > UBA2023 > UBA2023. Next base: position 10,040 of record DDBV01000014.1, on the reverse strand, counting down.
GCAACACGAGATTGATCATCTCGATGGGATTCTCTTTACCGATAAGGCAGTGAAAGACTCGCTCCATCGGCATGATTCCGACCATCACCACTAGCCATGTCCGACGCGTCCAACCTCGAGAGAATTGCCGCACTCGAATCCGAGAACGCCGAGCTCCGGCGGAAGCTCGAATTTTCGCGTGCGTGGATGCGAAAACAAGTAGAAGAGCAGGTGCATCAGATTTCGCTGCGGAAGACTCGTATGCTCGCCTCTGAATCGCGGGATGATTTTTTCCGCGAGCAGCAGGAGCAGATGATCTCCACGCACATACGGAGGTATTTCGGTGAAGAGGGGGCAGTACGCCTCTCGGATCGCGCACTCTCGCTCCTAGTACAGTCGGAAATCGCCTACTACGCGCTCACCAAGAACCCCGCTCTCGATGGTCTTTCGGTCGTGGGAGTCTACCAGAAGCTCCTCGACGATCTCGTAGAGCGGGGCATTACCGAGGCGTACCGGACGCGCGCCCGCGAAGATCGCCTCTGGCTCACGGCCAATGATCCTGTGGAGAAGGCACTCCACCTTGTCGTGACAAAAAACTATATCCTCTCGCTCGGGCGGCTCTACTCATTGCTCAAAACCGCAAAAAACGATGACGCATCGCGACTCCCGGCGTTCACGCAGGCGTTCGTCCACCATATCCGGACCGATGAGCGATTCTGTCTACTCCTCGAAAAGCCGTTTTACCCCCTCTTTGCCCAGCTCATTGCGAGCCAGGCAATGGGAGAGAAGCGTCATCGGGGTAATATCACGCTCGAAGAGACCCGTCGCGCGCGTGAATGGACGATCGCTTCCTTCTCGCCCGGAGCCCCGTCCGTAGTCTCGGGATTGCTCGCCATCACGAGCCAGACAGAGCGAAAAAAATTCGCCCAAGAACCGAATCTGGATATACTCTCGGCCGCGCCCCTGTAGTTTAGTGGATAGAACAAGGTCCTCCTAAGACTTAGACACAGGTTCGATTCCTGTCGGGGGCACCACGATAAAAACCTTCAATGACTCACTATAGTCGAATAAGTCCCGAAGACTTTGAGGGGTACGCCCGGAGCGAGTTTTGATTTCCCATCCCGATAGACCTCATCCAATACCAAGCGTATTTCCGACCGGGGGATACGATTCTAGAGGTCGGATGCGGATGGGGTAGACTGTGAAATCATATCGTACAAACGCACAAATACGTGGGTCTGGATATCCATGAACCGTACCTCGAATATTTTCGGGAAACGCTTCTCCGGGGGCGTATCAACGCGAATATCGTAAATATGTCTATCCTCGACTACTCCGAGAGGACCTTTGATGTTATCTTGTTTCCATGGACAGTGATCGGCGACCTGTCCGAAAATGACCAAAGGCGTGCTCTCGAACGCTGCCATGACCTGCTTGCGACATATTGAACGATTTTATTGGATAATCCCGCAAAGGAAACGCCGTACAGCGAATCGCCGTGATACGCGCCGACGAAGTTCTACTATGAGGATTGGACGAATGAGTTTCCGAAACTCGGTTTCGGTTTCCATGAGAGGATTCAGTATGAAACGCTTACGAAGAAGGTTCGCGAGATTACGGTTCTAAAGAAGAACGCCATATAAACATCGTTCCATGCCCATTACCAAGTGTATCATTCCCATCGCTGGATATGGGACCCGCATGCTCCCCAGCACCAAGGCCATTCCCAAGGAAATGCTCCCGATCGCCGATCTCCCCGTGATCCACTATCTCGTGCAGGAGGCGGCGGACGCCGGCATCACGGATGTGTGTATCGTCACGGCTCGGCATAAGCGCGCGATCGAAGACTATTTTGACCGGCTGCCGGAGCTCGAAGCGATTCTGGAGCGCGACAACAAGGCCCACCTGCTCGACCGTGTCCGCAGTCTCTCGGATCGGGTGCGAATCTCCTACGTCCGGCAGAATGAGCCGCGCGGTTCGGGTGACGCGATCCTTGCGGGGCGGACATTTGCTGGAGGGGATCCGGTACTCGTCCTCTATGGAGATGATCTCATCCGCGGCACGCCAGCTCCTGCTGAGTTACTCTCGGCCTACGAGCGCGTTGGGACATCCATCCTCTCGCTCGTACGCGTGGCTGATGAAGAGACTCGCCGAGTAGGAATCGTTGAATTCGATCACTCGGAAGATCGACTCCACCGGATCAGCCGCTTCCTGGAGAAACCGGCTCCGACCGAGACGGAATCCCGGTTCGGCGTGATCGGGAAATACGTTATCACCCCCGATGTCATGGATCGTCTCGGAACACTCTCCGGATCCGTCTATGGGGAGACATTCATTCTTGCTCTCTCCGAGGCTGCCTCGCGCGGACGTCTCCATGGGTATGAGCTCTCCGGCCGCCGGTATGATACCGGCAATATGCTCGGCTACCTCGAAGCGTGTCTGGATTATTCCATTGCCCATCCGGACTTCGGAGAGGCATATGCTGCCATGATCCGTGAACGCGTTGGACAGGGTATATCGGTACCTTGATTTTAACACTCGTCGGCATACTATGATTCTGGAATTTTAAACGCTCACACTTTCTGACATGAAGCACTCAACACTCGTCTCCGTCTATCTCCTGCTCGCATCTCTCGTGGGAATTGTCGGTGTGACGGTCGGACTTGGAAATTTCGCCTACCAATATGCCTATCTCGCCATCATCTCCGATGAGGAGTATCTTGCGGGGAATACCGATGATTGGCGTATCGCTCAGTGCGAAGACCCATCGAACAAGGCATTTGCCCAACTGTCCGTGTCCTGAAGTGGCACGGTCCAGACTCCGCCGACACCGGAACAGATTGCTCAGTGCGAACAAGAAGCGAAGGAACTCATGGTCAACTCACGCCATTTTCGCGCCAAGGAATCGGCTATTACGGGCGCGATCTGGGGGGTTGTTTTTCTGCTTCTCTTCCTCTCCCATTTTCCGTTTTTTATTCGTACCCGGACGCAATAGTAGGAATACCGCTTTCTTAAGCCGTTGTTAACGAGTGCGAGGTATGCTCGCGCTCGTCTTTTTTTCGAGACATGTCGCTGCTCCTGCTCTCATTCCTCTCGGGTATTCTCACGGTATTCGCTCCGTGCGCATTTTTTGTGTCACTCGCGACCGTCTCATGCGCTGTAGCAAAGACCCGCCCTGGACACATTACTATCCTGATCGGTTCGTTTGCCGTCGCATGGATGGCGATGATCCTTTCGGCATCGAGCCTCACTTCGTTTCATATTATTCCCGTTGAAGTTTGGCGAGCAGTCTCCGGAGGTTTGCTCGCATCTGTCGGAATTATGCTCGTATTTCCGCGCGCTCGTATTTTTCGTTGTGTTTGGCGTTTTCAGGAAGACCAAGGCGGATCTGCCGGATGCCGAGAAGGTCTCGCTGTCAGCACATTGAGTGGTATTTCTCTCGGAATTGCCTTTGCTACGGGGTTTCCTTTACGCGCCAACATTGCTCTGGATATACTTGAGAGGGAGCCGGTACTCGGATTTGCCACTCTCGTGCTTTTCATGCTGGGATTCGCTTTTACCCTGCTGTTCGCGGCCGAGCTCGCTCAGACTGTTCTGCGGCAATTCGCCACCGGACGATGTATTCGGTCGCCACTCCGGAGGCCAGTCGGATTTTTGTTGCTCGTTGTTTCGCTCGTCTTTGCTTTTGGATGGGATGCGCCCGTGGAGTCGTGGTTCGTGGAGCGCGGATGGGATCGTATTACGCCGTTCGAGCGTGCACTCTCCGAACTCCGTCTTCAAGAGGGTTAAGTTGTATTTATTCTCGCTTGAGATACAATCGTAGGGAGTTTACTCTGTTTGTTCCGCTTCCATGGCCAAGCTTCCATTTCTTCGTCTTACGATCTTTGCACTCCCGGTTCTCGTGCTCTCCGGATGCTTTTGGTCCACTTCGGCACCTTCGGACTCGTCCGAGCTGCTGCCATCCTCTCCCGATGAAAGTACCAATACACTCAGTGGCGGAGTCGAATCCGGATCTACAGCGAAGCCGATAGGTGCTGTCCGTGCCGCGAGCGGCACGATCGTAACATTTGCCGATGACAAGACAATCACGCTTACTCGAACGGGAGTCATTTCTCTCGATAGCGGGTATAAGATCGTCGGAAATGGTGAGGTGGTATGAGATGATGGGAACCAGATCGGCTACATGGCCGTGGGCGACACGCTCGACATAGATGAAAATGGAGCGGTGGAATGGCATCGTATCGCCTCCGGATCTACGACCGGGAGTGGATCTTCGGGATCGGTTGACACTGGTGCCACCGCTACGGGCCTTACTGCGACCGGATCCATTCCCATGCTCGATCCTGAGTCCCGCGCGATCGGTCCGACTTCGGACGACTCCACAAGATAACCCCGTTTCTTTATGCGCCGACTCCTTGTCATAGAAGACAATCGCACGATCGCGGAAAATATCGCCGAATATTTCCGGATGAAATGATGGCATGTCCAGACTGTTCATGATGGGGAGCGTGCCTACGAAGAAATCCAACGCTCGGAGTTCGATTTTTTTATCGTTGATCGCATGATTCCCTCGATCGATGGACTGTCGCTCATCGACATGGTCAAGAAGCGAGGAAACGTCACGCCCTATCTTTTTCTCACAGCACTCGACAAGACGGTAGACAAACTTGAGGGTCTTTCGCATGGCGCGGACGATTACATTGTCAAGCCGTTCTCCCTCGAGGAGCTCCATCTGCGCGTGAATAATATTCTCGCCCGGGCTGAGCATTCCCGTCGTGAATTCGAGGCATCCCAGGAGACGATCGACATCGAGGATCTCTCCGTCAATTTCGCCTCCCAACGGGTGTCGCGATGAGGTGCGGAGATACCGCTCTCGCCCAAGGAGTTCGCGCTCTTCGGCTACTTGCTGCGCAATCGCGGACGAATCGTCTCGCGCGAGGAGATCTTTGAGCAGGTCTGGAAAGACTACGGATCGGACTTCTCCTATGCGTCCGACACCATTAATGTGCATATCGCCTATATCCGTAAGAAACTCGATAATCCCAAGATCATCCGTACCGTGAAGCTCGCGGGGTACGTCATCGATTAGCAGTTCGCGATCTCCAGCCATCGAATCGTCCGTCTTGTGGTTATATTCCCGCTCACTTCGCGCCAGAGAGTCGTCCTGTTGTTCACGGGACTTGTTTTCTGTATTCTCGTCGTGTTCAATGCTCTCCTCTTCGTAACGAGCGAGCAACATTGGCAGCGTGAGAAAGAGATCTCGCTCGAGAGAACATTCCGTGACATTCGGACGTTTTCGGATGCGGTCGACACGCTCGATGACATTCTCGTCCTCGACCCATCGGGCGCAGTCCTGCACTCCCAGGGATTTTTCTCTTCCCTCACAGATCCGTCCGATGTCCTCGACAAGAGTATCTACCGGTACCGGGACTGGTCATACTTTCTCGTGGAAAATATCGATCCCAAGGGGAATATTCTCGTGTTCGCTGTGGATGTGACGGACCTCGTGAACCAGCGTGAACGATTCCTCTACGATATGAATAGCTTTTCGCTTTTCGCGCTTGCGGCGATCTTCTTCGTGGCACTCGCGTTTACATATATTCTCTACGAGCCAATTCGTGACATTTACCGGAGTGCCCGAGCCTTCATGCCGCGCGAGCCGCTCGCACCGCAGCTCGTCCGGGTAGAATGAAATCCGTCCGATGATCTCTACCGCCTTTCGGAGGCGCTCAATGGACTCTTCACCCGTGTGCACGATGAGACGAAGAAGCTCGAACGATTCTCTGACGATCTTGCCCATGAATTCGGGAACAAGCTCTTTGAGATCCAGAGTTCCATCGATCTCGCCCGCGCGAAGGGAGACCCAGCCTCGGGCCTCGACCGGATCGAGCGACAGGTGCGGGAGCTCTCGGGCATGACGCGGTCACTGTTGCAGCTCTCCCGGTCCGAGTACATGAAGGCCGAGTGCGTCCTTAACGATCTTGCAACCGTGGTAGAGTCACTCGATGCCGTGGATAACCCGCGAGTCTCTGTGGATATCCGGGCTCGCCCTATGGCCTGCATCCATCCAGAACTCTTCACGATCGCTGTGTCTAACCTCGTCTCGAACGCGCTCAAGTATAGCGACCCCGAGACAGGCCGGGTGGTCATCACGGTGGACAAACGATTGCTCACGGTCGCCGACAACGGGATCGGGATTCCTGCCAAGGACCTACCGAAAGTCTGGGATCGCTTCTACAAGGTAGACGATGCTCGCACCTACGCGAGCGGACACGGACTTGGACTCTCGATTGTGCGAGTTATTGTAGAAGAAGTCCACGGTATGCGCATTCGTATGGAGAGTGAGGTCGGCAGAGGTACGACTGTGACGATCGAATGGTAGGATTCTGTCCGGTACGTTGACTTCTCTCATATCTCCATAGACTACGGCCATAGGGATTTACCGATTCGTTCCTGGTCATGTCGTCAATATTTCGTCTTCTCCATCGTAGATACAACCGAGGAAACTGCGGATTCTGCTTCTCATGGCGGTGCGCGGTGCGAGATATCCTCTCTCCAGATTATGCCGAAAAATTCACCACGGTCAGGCGGTGACGGTGTCTAAAATAACTATGTCCATGCATTTCGTTCACTCAGATCGTATTATATTGGTGTCTGGCGACCAGCGTGTCGGGTATCGGTTTTCTGTGCGATCCGTTCCGGACAGCTCGACACGGATCGATCTTTCGGAAGAAGCGCGCTCCGTGCTTTCGGACGTCCACGATCCCAAGACACGACACCGTATGTATTCGCCAGAGCGTGAATTTGATACGGTTTTTGGCGCGTTTGAATACGCAAGAGATCCAGTATTTGTTCTCGGCGTATCGTCGGCCGCAGCCGTGTTTGAGGCGCGTCGGCGGTACATGGATCTCGGGTATTACGTGCCGGAGACCAATCGGATTGTCGTACCGGATGATGCTCCGTGTCGGATCGCCGTCCGGATCGAACACCTGCTCTACTCTCTCAAGGATGCCCGGCGATGGAGCGGTGCCAATTCACTCCTTCCTCCGCTTCGCGACCCCGGCGACAGTCTTGCGCTTTCGCGCGCCATCAACTACGGTGTCGTACAACACATCATTATACCAAATGATCTTCCTCTCTCAGTCTTGTTCGTGCGGGAGCTACTCGCGCGAGACATAATTCCCCTAGTATCACTCGGCGATTCGTTCGTATGGGAATCCCCATCCCAGAGCGAAAAATTCCTGGAAGTAACACTCTAGATGACAGAGAGCCGCACCGACTTGCTAAGAAGTCAAGTTGTTGCAAAAGAAAAAATCATAGGGTAGACTGGATCGTGTATCCAGTAAGCGTTAGCCATGTCAGCAAACCAAGAACCCGCGCAGTCGGGCGGTGCTTCTACCTTGAGCTTCCTCGCAACTTCGTCACCTTCCAACGATACGAAGGATCCGGTCGCATCCGATCTTCCGGCTGACTTCTTCTCCCAGATGTCCGGACCGAAAATGGATCCGTCCGCAAGCGAACAGCAGGAGTCTCCGACAAAGACATTCTTTGCTCATACGGTCGAATCCGATGCTGGAATTATCGGGACTCCGACACCCGAAGCGCGTATACAGGAAGACACGACCATCTCCGAAGTTGCGACCGACGCGCTTTTGGGAGAGGGCGAGACCGGGGCAACCATGTCGATGCCAAGTGACCGTACCAATCCATCCGAGAACGTGCCGGCTGCGGGCCTCAATATTGCACATGATGAGAACAAGGGAGATGCGGCCGCACTCGCATCCATTCTCTCCATCGCACAGGAGCCATCTCCTGCTTCGACCGATCCAACGGTAGACGATGTCTATCGCAACGTGGTAAAGAAAACACTCTCGAGCGAGCGTACCCAGGGGGGAATTTCACGCGTCCGTACCTATACGGTCGCGCTCGTGGCATTGGTCCTCGGCGGAGGAGGGCTCTACGCCTACTCGAATGACATGATTCCCGCGCTCCCGACCGATGAAGCACCTCCTGCAGCCCTCAATAGCGCACCGATTGTACCGGCCGCTTCGATCGGAAGTTCTGGCTCGACCGGGACTGGTACGGCATGAAGTGGGCGGACCGATTCCGGAAGTGTCGTTTCGGATACTCCCGCACTCGACCTCGTGCCACGGGATTCCGGCACAATCGCCAACAAGAAGCGGAATACCCCGAAAAAGCGAAATATCGAGAAAACCAGCTCGGCATCCGGTATGATTTCAGAGTAATCCGTTCGGAACAATACATCCCTCTTCGAAGAGGGATGTATTGTATTCGAATCTTTCATAGGTATACTCTACGGGTATTCTTCCTTTGTTCGGTACATGTTCTTCCTCCGTTCGCTCTCGGGTGTCGTGCGCTACCGGGTGGCCCGTTCGTCTACGGCATCGTAGTTGTCGGAGATTTTTTCGATCATTAATCTTTCTCGACCATGAATCCACGAACTCGACTTGTCCGATACCTCGATTCCCTCGGAGGGACTCCACCTGATTCCGGTGCTGCTGCCTACTACGCCTCGCTCGATATGGTCGAGTCCGTCTCGCCCGGCATTGCTCGAAGTATCGCGAATGAATTGCGCGACCAGCGTTCCAATGTGAAACTCATTGCGAGCGAGAACTACTCGTCTCTCGCCGTGCAGCTCGCGGCAGGCAATCTCCTCACCGACAAGTACGCGGAGGGGTACCCCGGACACCGATTCTATGCCGGCTGTGACAATATCGATACAATAGAATCTGAAGCGTGCGAGCTTGCTCAGTCGCTCTTCGGGGCGGATCATGCCTACGTGCAGCCGCACTCCGGAGCCGATGCGAATCTCACCGCACTTCTTTCCATCCTCTATGACCGTGTTCGTGGGCCGTTCTTCGAGTCGCTCGGCGCGAAGAAGCCCGAGGAGATCTCGCGTGCCGACTGGCAGCGGCTCTCAGCCGACATGACCCGACAAAAACTCCTCGGACTCGATTACTATTCTGGTGGACACCTCACGCACGGGTATCGATTCAATGCGATCAGCCACCTCTTCAACGTATACAGCTACACCGTTGATCCGGAGACTTTTCTGCTCGACTACGATGAGATCCGCCGTCAGGCCCTCGAAATCCGCCCGCTCGTTCTGCTCGCCGGATATAGTGCTTACTCCCGGGCGATAGATTTTTCCCGATTTCGAGAGATAGCCGATGAGATTGGAGCGGTGCTCTGGGTGGATATGGCACACTTTGCGGGGCTCGTGGCAGGAGGAGTATTTGCGGGCGTACATGATCCTGTGGCCTATGCTGATATTGTGACCACCACCACGCACAAGACCCTG